>JBASRJ010000385.1:0-16114 GCA_049273785.1 Gaiellaceae bacterium
CGCCGCGATCGCGCCGCCACCGCGAAAGCCGGGTCGCCGGCGCCGCGCCACAGTCGACCTGGTTGCCAAGCGCAGGCACGATCAGCGCCTCCAGCGTCTCCGGAAGCGTTTCGAGCAACTCGATCGCGCGGCGGCGGAGGCCGAAGAGAAGGCCAACCGCGCGCGTGCCGACGCGGCCGCGGCGGCGGCAGAGCTCGAGACAGCCGAGCGCGACTCGCCCGCCTAGACATCGCCGCGACCGCGTGGTAGACGACCCGCATGGACCGGGCTCCGTTGGGCGCGGGCCGCCTCAGACAGACGGACGTCTACGTCGGCGGGGCGCGGGGGCGGCGCCCCCCTTGTGCCCGTCGATCCGCAGGCGCTGGAGCAGCTCGCTCAGCGCGTCATGCGACCCGAAGCGTTCGCGTACGTGGCGGGCGGGGCGGGAGCCGAAGAGACAGTTCGTGCGAATCGCCTCGCGTTCGAGGGCTGGCGGATCGTTCCGCGGATGCTGCGCGACGTCTCGGCGCGTGACACGTCGGTGGAGCTGTTCGGCCGGACACTCGTCGCGCCGGTGCTGCTGGCTCCGGTCGGCGTGCTCGAGCTGGCGCACCGCGAAGCCGATCTCGCCGCGGCGCGGGCCGGAGCCGCGGAAGGCATCCCGGTGATCTTCTCCAACCAGGCGTCGCGGCCGATGGAGGAGTGCGCGGAGGTGATGGGCGAGGCGCCTCGGTGGTTCCAGCTCTACTCGAGCACGTCGAACGAGCTTGTCGAGAGCTTCGTCGGGCGCGCGGAGACGTGCGGTTGCGAGGCTATCGTCGTCACACTCGACACGACCATGCTCGGCTGGCGGATCCGAGATCTCGACCTCGCGTACCTCCCGTTCATCCGCGGCAAGGGGATTGCGCAGTACACGTCCGATCCGGTCTTCCAGCGCTTGCTCGACGACGCGCCGGCGCCCGAACGGGGTCGCGTGAACATCGCGGCGCTGACGATCCTCTTCGAGCTGACGAGGGCGTTTCCGGGCTCGTTCTGGTCGAACCTGCGCTCGACGAGACCGCGTGCCGCCGCTACGACCTTCATCGACATCTACACGCGGTCATCAGGGATGCGCGTCGGTCTCCGAGCTCGGCCGCGACTCGCTCACGTGGATCGCGTGAGGGGAGTCGCTACTCGACGGTGACGGTCTTCGCCAGATTGCGCGGCTGGTCGACATTCAGGCCCCGCAGGCGCGCGATCCTGTACGCGAGCAGCTGCAGCGGCATCACCGCGAGCACTGCCTGCAGGAACGCCGGCGTTCGCGGGATGTAAATGACGTCGTCCGCGTGGTGCTGGATGTCCTCGTTCCCGTCCGTCGCGATCGCGATCACGTGCGCGCCGCGCGCGCGCACCTCTTGGATGTTCGAGACGACCTTGTCGTAGACGGTCTTCTGGTCGGTCGCGACGACGACCACTGGCGTATCCGCGTCAAGCAGCGCGATCGGCCCGTGCTTCATCTCGCCGGCCGAGTAGGCCTCCGTCGGGATGTACGAGATCTCCTTCAGCTTCAGGGCGCCCTCGAGCGCCACCGGCAGGCCGATGTGGCGGCCCAGGTAGAGGAAGAACGGCCTGTCGTAGTAGCGGCGCGCGATCTCCTCGATCGGATGATCGCCGTCGAGGAACTGCTCCATCTTCTCGGGCAGGTCGTACAGCGCCTCGAGGATGAACTCGATCTCCTCCTCTGGCAGCGTCTTCCGGATCTGCGCGAGCTTGAGCGCGAACAGCGAGAGAAGCGCGACCTGGGCCGTGAATGTCTTCGTCGCCGCGACACACACCTCGAGGCCACAGCGGGTGTAGAGGACCGCATCCGTGTCGCGCGTGATCTGCGTGCCCATCATGTTCGTGATCGCGAGCGTGTGGGCGCCCGACTCCCGGGCGAGGTTCATCGCGGCGAGAGTGTCAGCCGTCTCCCCGGACTGGGAGATCCCGATCACGAGCGTGTCCTTCGAGAGCACCGGGTTGCGGTAGCGCCACTCCGACGCGATGTCCGGCTCCACCGGAACCCGCGCCCACTCCTCGATGATGTAGCGGCCGACGACGCCCGAGTGGTACGCGGTCCCGCAGGCGACGATCACGATCCGGCGCAGGTTCTGGATCTCGAGCTCGGAGAGCCCGATCCCCTCGAGCACGAGCTTGCCGCGACGCGCGCGATCGCCGATCGTCTCGCTCACCGCCTCCGGCTGCTCGTAGATCTCCTTGAGCATCCACGTCTCGTAGCCGCCCTTCTCTGCACTCTCTTCGTCCCAGTCGACCGGCTCGATCTCCTTGTGCTCGATCTCGCCGTCGCCGTTGAAGAAGCGAGCGCCCTCGGGCGTGATCGCCACGACCTCCCCGTTCTCAATCAGCTGGACGCGGCGCGTCTCGCCCAGAAACGCGGCGATCGAGGACGCGAGGAACATCTCTCCTTCGCCGACACCGACGACGAGCGGGCACTCCCGCCGCGCGCCGACGAGCAGGGCCGGATGGTCGTGATGGATGACGACGAACGCGAAGTGACCCTCGAGCTCTTCGGATGCCGTGCGGACCGCCTCGGTCAAGTCGCCGTCGTAATGTCGCTCGATCAGATGCACGACGACCTCGGCGTCGGTTTCCGAGCTGAACGCATGACCGTCGGCCTGCAGAGACTCCTTCAGCTCGCGGTAGTTCTCGACGATCCCGTTCAGAACGATCGCCAGCCGGCCGTCGTCGCAGCCGGTAAGCGGATGCGCGTTCTGCTCGTTGACGGCGCCGTGCGTCGCCCAGCGCGTGTGACCGAGACCGTGTTGGGAACGCGAGCCGTTGGAGCCCGCGGCGTCCTTCAGAAACTGCAGGTTGCCGACGGCACGGACGTAGTCCAGTTCGTCGTCCTCGCGCAGCGCGATCCCGGCCGAGTCGTAGCCGCGGTACTCGAGCCGCTCCAGCCCTCGGAGGAGCAGCGGCTTCGCTTCACGCGTCCCGACGTATCCGATGATCCCGCACACCCGAAGCTCCTCTCAGTTACCGACCCGGGACGTCCGGGCGAATGGAATTCGCTGCAGATTGGCGGCCTTGCCGTTCGTTGCCCTCGAAACAACAAAGCCCGGCTGAATCCCCCGCTCCCCTGCATCGGGGGGCGAGTCAGCCGAGCTCTCGTCGAACGAGAGCAGCGATCGTACCACAGAGGGCTGTCGCCCCTTCTTCGCTCTCGGCCTCGGCGAGGACGCGGACGACCGGCTCCGTGCCGGACGGCCGCACCAGCACGCGGCCGCTCGTGCCCAGTTCCGCGTTCACGCGCTCGACCTCGGTGCGAATGGCGTCGGTCAGCTCTTTGCGGCCCACCGCCACGTTCTCCTTCACTTGCGGAAACTTCGGCATGACCGTGGCCGCCTCGGCGAGCGTGCGCCCATCGACCGCGGCGCACAAGAGCAGCGCCGCCGCGAGCCCGTCGCCCGTGACGTGACCGTCGAGCCAGATGATGTGTCCTGATTGCTCACCGCCGAGGATTCCGCCCTCACGGCGCAGCGCCTCGATTACGTAGCGGTCGCCGACATCGGTCGTGACGACGCGAATTCCACTATCCGCCATCAAGCGGTGGAAGCCGAGGTTGGACATCGACGTAACCGCGACGAGATCGACGCCACGATGGAGCGCGAGGATCGCGACGATCTGGTCCCCGTCGAGCGCGGCGCCGTTGTTGTCGACGGCGAGCATCCGGTCGCCGTCGCCGTCGAACGCGACGCCGAGGTCTGCGCCGACGCGCGTGACGGTCTGTTGCAACGCCCGGAGGTCGGTCGCGCCGCAGCCGACATTGATGTTCGTCCCGTCGGGCGCGTCCCCGATCGTCGTCGTGCGCGCGCCGAGCTGCTCGAAGGCCGCCGGCGCCAGACCGGAGTACGCGCCGTTCGCGCAGTCCACGACGACGTGCAGCCCCGCGAGATCGGACCCGAAGCGCTCGACGACGTGTTCCAGGTAGCTGTCCGTTGCGACGTCGACGCGGTCCACCGTCCCGCCGCCGACTGGGGCGCGGTCGAACAGCGCCTCGACCTCTTCCTCTGACGCATCCGACAGCTTCTGCCCGTCGCGGTCGAAGAACTTGACCCCGTTGTACTCGGGCGGATTGTGCGACGCCGTGATCACGCAGCCGAGATCGAGAGTCAGCAGCGCCACAGCGGGAGTCGGCAGGACACCTGCAACGACGGCGTTGCCGCCGGCGGACGCGATGCCGCGTGCGAGCACCTCCTCTAGCTCGACGCCGGACGCGCGCGTGTCGCGCCCGACGAAGATCCTCCCGCCGCCGGACCAGTACGCGCTCGCGCGCCCGAGACTCTCCACCAGCTCGGGAGTCAGATCTGCCCCGACGATGCCGCGAACGCCGTCGGTTCCGAAGTAGCGACGGGCCACGACGCGCGACCCTAGCGAGAAAGGGCTCAGCGCTTGCTGAATTGCGGCGCCTTGCGCGCCTTGTGAAGGCCGGCCTTCTTACGCTCCACCTGGCGCGCATCGCGCGTCAGGAAGCCGGCACGCTTCAGCGGCACGCGCAGCTCCGGATCTGCCTCGACGAGCGCACGGGCGATCCCGTGACGCACTGCGCCTGCCTGCCCCGACGGTCCACCCCCGTGGACGCGCACGCGGATGTCGTACGTTCCCTCCGCCTCGGCGATCTTCAGCGGCGCCAGCGCCGACGTGCGATGCGTCGCGCGAGGGAAGTAGTCCTCGATCGTGCGTCCGTTGAACCAGGTCGCGCCTGTCCCCGGGCGAAGGATCACGCGCGCGACCGACGTCTTTCGCTTGCCGGTGCCGCGGTACTGCGCGATCTGGCTCATGCGTTCTCCAGCGACAGAGGCTTCGGCGCCTGCGGCCCGTGCGGATGCTCGGGGCCGGCATAGATCTTCAGCTTCGTGATCTGCTGCCGCGCCAGACGGTTCTTCGGGAGCATTCCTTTCACGGCGACGCGCAGCACCTCTTCCGGCCGTCGCTCGAGCTGCTCGCGAAGAGTGCGACTGCGCAGGCCGCCGGGATAGCCCGAGTGGCGGTAGTACCGCTTCTGGTCGAGCTTGTTCCCGGTGACGTTGATCTTCTCCGCGTTGACGACGACGATGAAGTCTCCGGTGTCCACGTGGGGAGTGAACTGCGGCTTGCCCTTTCCCCGCAGCATGTCGGCGATGCGCGTGGCCAGGCGACCGAGGGTCTGCCCCTCTGCGTCGACCAGGTACCACTCGCGGGCGACCTCGCCCGGCTTGGCTGAGTAGGTCTTCATCACGGAAACGGCGGACTACGGGCGTCCGCCGGCGCAGAATCGTAGCAGCCCGGCCCGGAATCCGGCCGCCCCGCCATGGGCGGGATGGCGGACGTACGGGGCGCCCGTGACCCGCTCGGCCAGCCGGCCAACGGCCAGGATCCGGCGGCCGGAGGCGAGCTCCTCGAGGAACGGGAGCGAGGCGGCAACCTCCGCGGCCGTCGGGCTGCGGTTCGAGCGCTCCGTGCCCGGATGGGTCGGGACGACGTTCCAGCAGAGCGCGTCCAGCTCGAGCTCGGCCAGCGTCCGCTGGACGATCGTCGCTGTCGCCTCGGCAGGACCGCTGCCCGTGAGCTGGCGCTCGGAGGTGAACGGGATCCCTGAGACGCGCGCGCCCCGGAAACCCGCCGCCTCTCCGACAAGTAGCAAGGACGCGTCGGAGCGGTCCTCCAGGTACCTGCGAAGCCGCTCGCGGCGGAGGTCCGCCCGCCGGCCTTGGCGGTAGAAGTTGTACGTCGCCCCGATCCTTGCCGCGGCCAACCGGTTCACGAACTTCCCCGCGTGCATGCCGTCACTATGCTCATGCGCGTGAGAGGACGCGTCGGGGCGCTCGTCGCGCTCTGCTTCGGGGTCAGCGTCGCAGCCGCGCATGCTGCCGCACCGCCGCAGGGCTACCAGACAGATGCAGCGTTCGCGCGCAGCTACGCGGCGCGCGGCGTGACGAGCGTCGCGGCGACGACGCAGCGCGTGAGCTGCTACACGCCGGAGGTTCTCCGCCTGATCGGCCTCGCGCCCGCGCAGGGGTTCCCGCAGGGCGGCGGCACGCCGTGCCCAGGTGCGACGACCGGAGAGAACATCGGGCCCTATCCGACGCAGGACGTGAAAGGGCCCGCTCTGCTCGTGAAGGATCACTCGGAGTCCGACATCCGCGTCGACCCGACGAACGCGCGCCATCTGATCGGCATCAGCAAGTGGTTCGTCAACTCGGAGGACTACAACCACTTGACCGGATTCTTCGAGTCGTTCGACGGCGGCGTGACCTGGCCGCAGCAGGGGCACGTTCCGGGCTACGAGGGCTGGACAGACAACTCGGATCCGGTCGGTGCATTCGATCCGTGGGGGAACTACTACGCCGTCGTCCTCCCGTACATGTTCGACTACGACTCCAACCAGCGGCACAACTTCTTGTCTCCCCGTGTGAACCCTGCGCTGCCGCGCATGGTTGTGGGTGTGGCGGTACGGCCGCGCCGCGCCGCCCCAACGCCTGACACGTGGCTGACCACACACAACGGCAGGCCCGACTTCGTGGCGACGACGCCGTTCGGCGGATTGCCCGCGTTCGACAAGCAATGGATCGCGATCGACACGAGCCGCCGGAGCAAGCACTTCGGAAGGGTCTATGTGTCCTGGGCGATCAGCGGCGCAAACGCGGAGGAGGGCGAGGGCTCATCGGCACTGCGAGGCGGACTTCAGGGAGCCGAGCCCCAGCAGGTGTACGTGTCCCATGCCGACGCGCGGCAGGACGGCTCGCACACGGATTGGTCTGTGCCGAAGCCCGCGCTCGTGCTGCCCGGCGCGGACGTCAACGGATCGTTGCCGCACGTGGCTCCGGACGGGACGGTCTGGCTCGAAGCGTCCGGATCCACCAGTTCCAACCAACCGTTCACCGCGTTGCTGACGTCATCCACGAACGGCGGCGCGACGTGGTCACCGCAGCGCGCGATCGTGCGACATCTCCCGAGCTTGTACGACAACACGACGTTTCGCTCGGCCTTCGGAGAAGCGTTCACAGTCGGTCCGCGGAAGGTCGGCAGGTTCTACCCGCTGTACCTCGCATACGAGGACGCGCCGACCGGACCGGTCGAGGTCCGCCTGACGGCGTCATTCGACGGTGGGAAGCACTGGCGCCGGCCGGTGCGCGTGAACGACAACCGCGGCGGGGGCGAGGCGTTCCAGGCGGGGCTCACGGTGTCGCCGAGCGGGACGGTGGCCGTTGCGTTCTACGACCGGCGGCTTGCCTGCCCGGCACAAGGCACCCTCGAAGCGGCGGGCAGCGGTCTCCAGTTCGATCCGGGGGTGCCGTATGGGCGCGGGAACTACTGCATCAACACGGCGGTCCAGCTGTACCGTCCCGGCCTGCGTCCAATTGGGCACAACGCACGGATGTCCCCGCACACGTGGGACCCGCAATTGTCGGCGGCCCGCTTCGTCTGTGTGTGCGTGCCGGCGAGTTTCCTCGGCGACTACTTCGGCGTGGATGCGCGGGGAGGTTTCGCGTACACGGCCTCCGTGACGACCTACAACGAGAACGGGCAGAACCCGTTCTTCCACCAGCAGCAACTGGTGTCGAAGCTCAGGACGCCTTGATCAGTCCCAGTGTTCCCAGCGCACGAGTTCGTCGAGTTGCTTGCGCGGCCGTGTGGCCCGACTCGAGCGCTGATCGGACAGCGTGTCGTCGCCGGCGTGGCCGATCGTGATCACTTCGACGACCGCAACGTCGGGTGGGAGCCCGAGGAGCTGGCGGAAGCGATCCATCCGCTCCGCGGGAACGCCGAAGACGCCCGTCGCGAGACCCTCGTCGATCGCGGCGAGGAGAACGAGCATCGCGGCCTTGCCTGCGTCGACGTGCCAGTAGGGCACCGGCCACTCGATCTCCGCGCCATGATCGTCGACCTTGTCAGGTTGCCGGTAACGGTCGTGGTAGTCGTCTTCACGCGTACAGACGACGACGAGCGCCGCCGCACCACTGATCCAGGGTGAGAAGCCCTCGCCGACGTAGTCGTCCTCGCCGGTCACGTCTGCGATTGCCCGCTTGCGCTCCGATTCCGTGACGACGACGAAGCGTTGCCCCTGGCTGAAGCCGGCACTCGGGGCACGACGAATCGTGGCGACGATCCGCTCCAGCGTCGTGCGCGGAATCGACTCCGGCTCGTACGCGCGGACCATCCGGCGTCGTTTGAGGATCTCGCGAAACTCCACGGCCCACAGGAGAATACGCGCCGTGATCCGCCGCCGCGTGGTCGTGCACGGTCGCGTCCAGGGAGTGTTCTTCCGCGACTCGACCCGGCGTCGCGCCCAGCAGCACGGTGTCGCCGGGTGGGTCTCGAACCGATGGGACGGCGCCGTCGAAGCCGTGTTCGAAGGGAAGAACGACGCCGTGGAACGGCTCGTCTGGTTCATGCATGACGGTCCGCGCGGGGCGGAGGTTCAGCGGGTCGAGGTGTTCGAGGAGGAGGTCGAAGGGATCCGAGGATTCAATGTGCGCTAGTCGGTGCCAAGCTGTCACACCGGCGTTTCACTCTCGCTGGGACAATTCGGGCGTGAAGAGGTTGTTCAAACGTTGGTCTGATCAGATCGGTCTGACTGGTCAGGTCAGACCAGCTAGTCAGGTCAGACTTGCGCAATACAACACGTACGACGCGCGCGCCCTGTTCTCACAGCTGCTGCGGCGCGTGCGTGACGGCGAACAAATCGTCATTGCACATGCCGGCGTCCCTGTTGCAGTGCTCTCGCCGTTTCAACCGCATGCGCGACGCCCCGGCGTCATTCGCGCTCATCTCGTGGTGCACGCGGCCGAGCCGAACATGCGGCGCGGGGCCGAGCCTACTCCCACTCGATCGTCGCAGGCGGCTTCGAGCTGAGGTCGAGCGCGACGCGGTTCACGCCGGGAATTTCATTGATGATCCGACTCGAAATCGTCTCCAGCAGGTCGTAGGGCAACCGGGCCCAGTCAGCCGTCATGGCGTCCTCGCTCGTGACGGCGCGAATCACGATCGGGTACGCGTACGTTCGCTCGTCGCCTTGGACACCGACGGATCGAATTGCGGGCAGCACGGCAAAGGACTGCCAGAGCTCGCGGTAGAGCCCTTCGCGGCGGATTTCCTCCTGCAGGATCGCGTCCGCAGAGCGCAGGATGTCGAGACGCTCCGCCGTCACCTCGCCGATGATCCGGATCGCGAGCCCCGGTCCCGGGAACGGCTGGCGCCAGACCATCCGCTCCGGCATGCCAAGCTCCTCTCCGACGCGACGCACCTCGTCCTTGAAGAGGAGCCGAAGCGGTTCGACGAGTCGCATCCGCATGTCCGCGGGCAAACCGCCGACGTTGTGATGCGACTTGATCTTCGCGGCGACACCGTCCTCACCGCCGCCGGACTCGATCACGTCCGAGTACAGCGTCCCCTGCACCAGGAAGCGAACATCACCGACCTTGCTTGCCTCTTCCTCGAAGACCCGGATGAACTCCTCGCCCACGATCTTCCGCTTCTGCTCCGGATCCTCGACGCCGGCGAGCCGTGAGAGAAACCGCTCCTGCGCATTCACGTGGACGAGCGGGACATGGAAGTGGCCGCCGAACGTCTCGACGACCTGTTCCGCTTCGTTTTCCCGCAACAGACCGTGATCGACGAACACGCAGGTCAACTGGTCGCCGACGGCCTTGTGAACGAGCAGCGCCGCCACGGCGGAGTCGACACCCCCGCTCAATGCACACAGCACGCGCTCGCGACCGACCTGCGCGCGGATGCGCTCGACCTGTTCTTCGATCACCGCGGCAGGCGTCCAGACGGGCGGAGCGCCGGCAAGGCGGAAGAGGAAGTTCTTCAGCACCTCCTGACCGTGCGGCGTGTGGATCACCTCGGGATGGAACTGGACGCCGTAGAGCCCGCGCTCGGGAGACTCGAACGCCGCGATCGGGGTCGAGGCCGATCCCGCAACGACACGCGCGCCCTCGGGCGGCGCGGTGACCGAATCGCGGTGGCTCATCCACACGGTCTGCACCGGCGGAAGACCTTCGAAGAGCCCACCCTCGTCGGCGCGGAGCTCAGTCTTTCCGAACTCCGAAGCGCCTGTGCGCTCGACGGCGCCGCCGAGCTCCAGCGCCAGTAACTGCATCCCGTAGCAGATCCCCAGCGTCGGCACACCGAGCGTCAAGACATCCGGATCCATGCGGGGCGCGTCGTCGGCGTACACCGAGGCCGGCCCACCGGAGAGGATGAGTGCATGCGGTTGGCGCGCGAGGACCTGCTGAGCGGTGATCGTGTGCGGGACGAGCTCGGAATACACGCGCGCCTCTCGAACGCGACGTGCGATCAGCTGCGCGTACTGTCCACCGAGATCCACCACCAGCACCGGCCGCTCTTCCGGCAGGCGCTCGGGCAGCGGCAGAATCTCAGCGCCGGTAATTCGGCGCCTCCTTCGTGATCGTCACGTCGTGCGGGTGCGACTCACGAAGGCCCGCCGCGGTGATCCGCACGAACTCGGCCCTTTTCATGTCCTCGATCGTCGCGGCGCCGCAGTAGCCCATCGCCTGCCGCAGCCCGCCGACGAGCTGGTTGAGGATCGCGCCGAGGGGGCCTTTGTAGGGGACGCGCCCCTCGATTCCCTCGGGTATGAGCTTCTCGACATCCTCGACGTCCCCCTGGAAGTACCGGTCCTTCGAGAACCCCCGCGCACGCATCGCACCGAGCGAGCCCATGCCGCGGTACTCCTTGAACCGCTCGCCCTGCTGCAGCACGACCTCGCCGGGGCTCTCGTCCGTTCCCGCGAGCAGGGAGCCGGCCATGATCGCGTCCGCGCCCGCTGCGATTGCCTTCGCGATGTCGCCCGAGGAAGTCATCCCGCCGTCGGCGATCAGCGGGACGTCATGGCGCGCAGCCATCTGCGCGCAATCGTAGATCGCCGTGATCTGCGGGACTCCGACGCCAGCGACGACCCGCGTCGTGCAGATGCTCCCAGGGCCGACCCCGACCTTCACGGCGTCTGCTCCCGCCTCGATCAAGGCCTCCGTCGCCGCCGGAGTAGCGACGTTGCCGGCGACCGTCTCGACATCCCACTCGGACTTCACGCGCCGCACCATCTCGACGACCGCCGAGCTGTGTCCGTGCGCGGTGTCGACCACGAGCGCATCTACGCCGGCCTCGATGAGCGCACCCGCACGCTCCCAAGCGTCAGTCCCGACGCCGACCGCGGCGGCAACGCACAGCCGGCCGCGCGAGTCCTTCGTCGCATTCGGGAACTGGACCTTCTTCTGAATGTCCTTGACCGTGATCAGTCCGCGAAGCCGTCCCTCGGAATCGACAACGGGCAGCTTCTCGATCTTGTGCCGGTGCAGGATCGCCTCGGCTTCCGCGAGCGTCGTCCCGACCGGCGCGGTCACGAGGTCCCGCGCGGTCATCAGCGCGCTCACCGGCTGCGTCGCGTCCGGCGCGAACCTCAGATCGCGGTTCGTCAGGATCCCGACCAGCTTGCCTTCATCGTCCGTGATCGGAACACCGGAGATGTGGTACGTCGACATCAGCTCGAGCGCCGTCGACACCGGCGCATCGGGGGGCAGGGTGACGGGCTCGACGATCATCCCCGACTCCGAGCGCTTGACCTTGTCGACCTCCGCGACCTGATCCTCGATCGGCAGGTTCCGGTGGAGAACGCCGATCCCGCCCTCGCGGGCCAGCGCGATCGCGAGCCGGGCCTCCGTGACCGTGTCCATCGCCGCGGAGACGATCGGGATCGCGAGCGCGATGCCGCGCGTCAGACGTGTCCGAGTCGAGACGTCGTTCGGGAGGACACGCGACTCCGCGGGAACGAGGAGCACGTCATCGAACGTGAGCCCTTCCCTCGCGAACTTTCGATCGAGCTCGACGAGCCGCTCGAGCTCCGCCTGATCGAGGTTGAGACCCTCCATCGGTCGATGGTACCAGCGGCTTCCGACGAGCCAGTCCGCGCTCGAGCTAACGAGCGGGAACGGGCTCGAGCTCGTCGACCCGCACGTTGTTCTGGAGTCGCGAAGCTTCGCGCGGGTCGAATCTCCCCGCACCCAACTCCACAGTGGACGCGGCGCCGGCGGCGACCGCTGACTTCAGTGCCTCGTCGAGCGGACGCTCGGCGAGCCGCGCGGCCAGGAAGGCGGCGAGCAGAACATCGCCCGAGCCGACGGCGGAGACCGGCTCCACGCGGGCCGCCTGCGCGCGGTACATGACGCGCCGCCGGTCCTCGCGAAAGAGACCGAAGCAGGCCGCCTCGGAGGTGATCAGGACGTTGCGTGGCCCCATGTCCGCGATCCGCTCGAGGGCGTTGATGCAGTCCTCGTCGTCGCGGAACTCGTGGTCGACGAGTCCTTCCGCCTCGCTCTGGTTCGGCGAGACGAGGAACGGCTCGGCCTCCGCGCCGAGGCGCAATGGCTGTCCCTCGGAATCGAGCACCGTGCGCACGTTGTGCCGGTGAAGATCTCGAATCGCGTCTGCATAGAAGCCGTCCTCGACGCCGCGCGGCAGCGAGCCCGAGAACACGACCATGTCGGCGCCACGGGACAGGTACGCGATTTTCTCGAGCACCATCGCGAGCTCGTCCGGCCCGACGTGCGGGCCCCATTCGTTGATCTCCGTGTACGAGCCGGCTGTTGGATCGACCACAGCTGTCGACGTGCGCGACTCGTCGACGATTCGGACGAAGTCGTTGAGGATCGCCTCCGTCGTCAGCTCCTCGATGATGCGCATCCCCGTGCGTCCACCCGCGAGCCCCGTTGCCACCACCGGGACGTCGAGGCGCTTCAACGCGCGCGCAACATTGATGCCTTTGCCGCCGGCGAGCGTCAGTCCCTGGCTCGCGCGGTGGCGCTGGCCGCGCTGGAAGTTCGGGACGGTCAGCGTCCGGTCGAGCCCTGCGTTCAACGTCACCGTCACGATCATCGGCGGGTCACCTGAGCCACGCTCCGATGTGCGAGAACGTGCGCCCGCCGTAGAAGCCGAGCCTCCCGAAGAGGCCCGGGCGCGAGACCGAGCGCGCGGCCACGAGCGGCCGACGCGCGACGAGCGTGCGCCCGGAGAACACCCGCACCTCCCCGAGACGGTCGCCACGATGGACCGGCAGCTTCACGGCTACCGGTGCGAGCACGTGCTCGACGAGCGGACGGTCGACCCGGACGGCACGTAGCAGCGGCTGCGCAGCGACGAGCGGAATCGCGGCGCGCCCATATCCGGCCGTGACTCGAACGTACACACGCCCCGGCGCGATCACCCAGGCGGGACGCTCGACCGCGAACGCCCAGCGCAAGAGCGCAGCGAGGTCCGCGTTGCGCTCGCCGCGCGTCGGGCTGCCGAGGACGGTGGCGTACACGTCGAGCCCGTCTCGCTTCACCTCCGCGACCTGACACCAGCCCGCGCCGCCTGTGTGCCCGGTCTTCACGCCGACGAGGCCGCGAAAGACGCCGAGGAGATCGTTCCACGTGTGCAGCGTCCGGCCACCGGCGATCGTCGCGCTGCGCTCCCGGACGAGTGCGCGCACGACCGGACGTTTCATCAGCTCCTGTGCGAGGCGGGTGACGTCGCGCGCGGTCGACACGTGACCTGGCGCGTCCAGGCCGTCCGGGCGAACGAAGTGCGTCCCGGAGAGCCCGAGCCGCTTGGCGTCTGCGTTCATCATCGTGACGAAAACCGCGTCGTTGCCATGACCGACGTAGTCCGCCAGGGCATCGGCCGCATCGTTGGCGCTCTGGATCAACGCGCCTGCGAGCAATTCGCGCACGGTGATCCGCTCACCGGGACGGAGATTGATCGTCGACTCGCCGACCTCAGCCGCTTGCCGCCGGATCGTGACGACGTCGCTCAGTCGCGCGTGCTCGAGCGTGACGAGCACGGTCATCAGCTTCGTGATGCTCGCGACGGGCAGGCGTGTGTTCGCAGCATGCTGGGCGAGCACGTCACCGGTCGTGCCGTCGACGACGAAGAATGCGCGCGCGTTGACACGCGGAACAGCAGCGTGCGCGGGAGCGGCGAGCGTCACGGCTGCGCCCGCAACGGCAATCAGCCGTTTGAACGCGAACACGGAAAGAAAGCCTAGCCCACGCGGACGCGTTGGCCGACGCGTAGGCCTTGCGGGTTGATGCCCGGATTCAGGCGCAGCAGCTCGTCTACGGTCGTGTGCTCCTTCAACGCGACCGATCCCAGCGTGTCCCCGCTCTGGATCGTGTAGTAGCGCGGCGCGGCCGTCGTCGACGCGGTCGAGGTCGTGATCGTGGTCGTCGAGCCACTCGTCTGCGTTGCTCGGGTCGTCGTTCCGGTCGGAAGCGCCCCGACGGTCGTCGTCGCACCGGAGCCACCGCTCAGCCCCGCCTTGATCAACAGCACCGCGATCGTCGCGGCCGCGAGGAACGCCGCCGGCGCCCCGTACCGTGTCAGCTCCCTGCGGAGGCGGGGATCCACCTACCAGCCGGAAACAGACCAGACCTCCCGCGCGTAGCGGGAGGCTTCGGCTGCAGCGGCGCTCCGCCACTCCATCCCGGAAACCCGAAACGCATAGATCACGTCTCGCGATACGTTCACCAGGGCACTGGCAGGTCCGCTCGTGAACGCCCGCGCGACGTCCGCGGGCGTGGCGCCTTGCGCACCGACGCCGGGGAGAAGCAGGATCGAGCGCGGCAGCAGCCGGCGCGCCTCGCCGACGGCACGCGGGTGCGTCGCGCCGATCACTGCGCCGACCGCGGACAGCCCGTGCTCCCCGAGCAGGTCCTCGCCCCACTCCTGGACGAGCCGCGCCACGTGCTGCCACACCGTCTTTCCGTCCGTGAGCGCGAGGTCCTGGATCTCGGCGCCGCCCGCGTTCGACGTCTTCACGACACAGAAGATCCCGGCGCCGTGCCGACGGCAGGCCGCGAGGAAGGGCTCGATCGAGTCGCGCCCGAGGTACGGATTCACCGTGAGCGCGTCCGCCAGCGGCGGATCGCCCTCGAGGAACGCCGTCGCGTACGCGCGAGCGGTCGACCCGATGTCACCGCGCTTCCCGTCCGCAATCACCTGCAGGCCTGCGGCCCGTGAGTATGCGCAGACGTCTTCGAGTGCGCGGATGCCGTCCGCGCCGAGCGCTTCGAAGAAGGCGACCTGCGGCTTGACCCCGACGACGTACGGTGCAACGGCGTCGACGAGGCCGCGGCAGAATCGCTCGCAGGCGGCCGCCGCCTCCTCACGCCCTAGATGCACCTCACCGCGCAGCTCGACCGGGAGGTGGTCCGGGAGCGGGTCGAGGCCGACGACGAGCTGGGATCGCTTCCGCTCGACCGCGTCCGCGAGCCGGTCGGCGAAGTGCGTGGTCGCCACGGTCGCCACTCTTCGCAGGTTACTGCTGCCGAAAGACGACGAAGGCCGCTCTCGTGCGGCCTTCGTCAGTCCTGGAGGAGGGGCCGTCGGTCCTAGCCGCCTTTGACAGCCGCCTTCAGCTGGCTCCCCGCCGAGAACTTCGGCACCGTGGCCGCGGGGATCGTCACCTTCTCAGTCGGATTGCGCGGGTTCACGCCCTGGCGTTCGGCGCGATGCTGCGTGGTGAACTTCCCGAACCCGGTGAACGTCACTTCCTCCTTGCGCCGCAGAGTGTCGGTGATCGAGTCGAGAAAGGCGTCGACGGCCCGCGCAGCGTCGCGCGCCGACAACCCCGATTTCGAGGCGACCTCGTTCACGAACTCCTGTTTCGTCAAGTCCCTCTCCTCCCGTCGTCGGATGGAAAAGCCGCCAAAAAAGGCTAACAGGCGGGTAGGACCCGCTCAACCATGCGGTTTTGCGGGGTTTTTGCCTGTTTCCAGCAGCTCGCTGGCGACGAAAAGCGGGCACAAGTCGACCGACTGCCGACGTAGGGCCTCGGCGCCGCCCTCTTCGCGGTCGACGACGCACACCGCCGTTCGCACCACCAACCCGGCCGTTCGAAGCGCGTCGACGGCCTCGAGCAAGGCTCCCCCGGACGTGACGACGTCCTCGACGACACACACCGATTCCCCTTCGTCGTACACACCCTCGACGCGCTTCGCGGTGCCGTACTCCTTCGCCTGCTTGCGGACGATCAGGAACGGGAGGCCCGAGGCGAGCGACCCGGCAGCCGCCAGGGCCACCGCGCCGAGCTCCGGCCCGGCGAGCCGCGTAGCCC
>JBASRJ010000387.1:0-16323 GCA_049273785.1 Gaiellaceae bacterium
TGACCGCGCCTGCGAAGGCGGTCACGCTTGCATTCGGGTTGCTGGTGACGGCGTTCATCTCTCTCCCTCCTACTTCTGCGGCCGGCGACGATCGAGCGGGTCGTCGCGCCTGTAACTGAATTGGCAGTTCGAGCTTAGGCCAGTCGCACCCAGCTGTCGTTCGCCGCCACGACACACGAACTGTCACGGTCGCGACGTTTCTCAACCGGCCGAACCAGTGGCTACGTGTGGAACCTGCGGCTTGTTTAGAGGGAAGGCGACGTCTGTGACCCTCTACCTTCGGGGAGGGCGCCCCCGCGAGTCTCTCGACGACCAAGCGGTGTGTCTTGTCGCAACCTACCGGTGGAGATCGCGTGATCGGCGTCTTGCGCCGAGTCCTTAGCGCCTGGTCTGTGACACAAGCGGATGTGTTGTCGGTAGAGATCGCATGATGCGCTGATTGCATTAAGACGCGCCGATACCCATTGAAATCGAACGTGTCTCCGTTGTACTCTCGGTGCTCGCCGTTCGTTCAAGAGGCGGGCCCTCGGGAGAGGGGCCACTGCGGTTGGTGATGGGGAGATCGAGGTGTCTGCGGCTGTTTAAGCGTTGCGTTTCCTGCACACGTGGCGCGCTAGCCATTCTCTGCGTTGCCGCCGTGTTCTTGCTCGTGGCTGCGCCCGCTTTCGCCGACAACGGGGGTAGTAGCGCGTCTCCGATGTCCAACCCGCCGCCCGATCCGAGTAGCGGTGCGAGCAACGCCGGCTCTACCACGGATACGGTTCAGCCCGATCCCGCATCGGGTGGTGGAACGTCCACCGGCTCCTCACCCGGCGGCGGCGTCGGCCCGGGCAACTCAGACCACACGGGCAACGCCAACTCCTCGGCGAACTCGAGCCAGAACTCCCCAAGCAACACGAACGTCACCGCAAAGGTCGGACAGGCGGGCGACACCGGCCCGGTTGTTCAGGGCAACAGCTCGAACGCTTCTGCGACGGCCGGCGCGAACGGGCCGGCGCCCACTCCCGACGCCGCGCCCGTGAACAACGACGCCGGCGCCTCGACTGCCCCTCAGTCGAACGGACCGTCGAATGCGGGTGGATCCACGGCAGCGCCGTCTACACCCGCGGCGTCCACGTCGGCTTCGCCTCACTCTCCGGGCGACGGCAAGGGGTCCTCGGACTCCCCGTCGTCAAGCTCGAACTCCTCGTCCACGACTCCGAGCACGGACGCCCCGCCGGTTGCGAAGGACACTTCGCAACTGCCCGGCTCGAGCGCCACGGCTCCGGCAACCGATTCCGCACCGAGCACAAATCCACCTGCGACCGGTGCTGCTCCCACGAACGCGTCGACCACCACTCCGCCACAGGGATCTCCCACGACATCCACTCCCGCAGGCGCAGATGCGCAACCACTGTCGTCGACCGACGGGACGACGTCGGGTTTGTCGCCTCCGGCCGGTCAATCCGCCTCGACAGGCGGGAACAACACGACAACTCCGACGACCGCTGCTGGCGCAACCACAGGTGGCGGACAGTCGGATACGACGCCGACGAGCGGCCAGAGTCCGACAGATTTGCCCGCTACGTCGGCTTCGACGTCTCAAGATGCGCCCCAGGCGACGAGCGTCACCGGAGATTCGGGAAGCTCGGTACCGGATTCATCCCAGGCGACGAGTGTCGCCCCGCAGGATTCCTCCAATGCATCGCAGCCGGATCTCACCGTCGAGGGGGGCGGCAGCGGCACGACCGTCACGATCGGTGACGGAAGCCCGCCGGCCAACAGCGGCGGGCCGATCGTCACCGTTGACGCTCCGCCGCCCAGCGCGTCCGGCACGACGTCGGACCAGTCGGCGTCGTCCACGGCGACGTCGAGTCAACAGTCTCCTTCGAACGTCAACGTCGAAGTCCGCGTCCTCAGCCCCGGTGACACCGGGCCCGTGCATCAGACGAACTCTTCGTCTGCGACCGCAGCGGCCGGTAGCAACGGCGGGGCCGAAGGAAGCAATGGAGCCACGCCGACTGCGACGTCCAGCCAGCAGTCCCCATCGAACATCAACGTCTCGATCCGAGTCGGTAGCCCGGGCAACGGCGGGCCCGTCACCCAGGCGAATACATCGACGGCGAGGGCGAGCCTGGTAGACCCCTCCACGATCAGTCCCTCTGATCCGCCGCTGCCGAGCTCCGAGACGAGCAGCACGGCCGGCGTCGCGAACGACAGCTCGATCGGCCAGAACCTGGTTCAGTGCCCCGACACCTCGGTCTGCACTGGCGAAACCGCGCCGTCGCCCGGCGCCGCGGCGAATCCGGCTACCGCGCCGGCAGTCGATCCGTCCAGGGCAACTGCGACGCAGGATTCTCCGAGCAACATCAACGTCACGGTCCGCGTCGCGAGTCCAGGGACCGACGGAATGGCCACCCAGCTCAGCGGCGCGACGGCGACTGCCGGCGGCACCGTGACCACCACGACCCAGAACGGAGATTCGAACGTGGTCGTCGTCGTTCCGGGTTCGCCGAGCGACGTCGTCATCCCGACGGGGACCGACCCGTGGGTGTGGAACTGGACCTGGACGACGGGTCAGGCCCCCGCCACTCCGGATTCAACGCCCATGTCCTCGCCCAACTGGAACTGGAACTGGACCGGTCCGGCCGATGCGACGCAAACGGCCCAGACGACCACGCCGGCCGCTACGACGCAAACGGCCCAGACGATCGCACCGGCCGCTACGACGCAAACGACCCAGACGACCGCACCGCAGACAGGGCACTGGACGTGGACGTGGGTTTGGACGACGCCGGACGGCACAACGCAAACGTGGACGTCGGACCAGCCGTGCAGCTGTTCCTGGAGCTGGACGTGGACGTGGGTCACTCCCGCACCGGCTCCGACGAGCAACACTGCTGCTCCGGCCGAAGTTCCCACGCTGCCCGCACCGCCAACTGACCCGCAGGTGACCCAGACGAACGCCGTCTCTGCCGCCGCGCTCGCTGTGACCAACGCGACCACCTATCAGGGGGCGGAATCGAACAACGACGGCGGGCCCGGGATTGCAAGCGCCGACCAGCTGATCACAAGCGACCAGACCGCGTCTGCCTCCGCAGACGCCTCCCAGACGCAACCCACGAATCTGAACATCGTGATGGCGGGCCGGATCGGCACGGTCAGCCAGGCGAACAACGCCGATGCGACGGCGACCGCAACCGCAGCTGACCGGGCAAGCCAAACCGTGAATCAGAGCCAGGCCGGTACAGACGACGGCGCTGTTCACACGGTCGGCTCGCTGCAGTGGATCGCCACGACGCAGAACGCCGAGGCCTCCGCCGTCACGAGCCAGACCGATGTCACGAACACGAGCCGCATCTGGTCGATCACCCCCTCGAACGCCGCCGAGATCGGCGCCATCAGCCAAACGAACGAGGCGCACTCGGTTGCGATCGCAAGCGCTGACAGCACGACCAGCCAGAGCGTCGACCAGTCACAGCAGGGCGGCGGGGCCGATCAGACAGCCTACGCGGCCCAGTACGCGATCCCGTCGCAGGACGCCCAAGCCTTGGCAACCGCTGAGCAGACGACTCTCCTCAACCTGAACGACATCGCGATTCCGTGGAACGGACTCTCGAACCCGCCTGTGACTCAATCCCACGACGTCAGTTCGGTCTCCCGGTCGACGAGTACCAGTTGGATCGAGCAGACGATCGTTCAGAGCGCGAGCGGCGACGGCATCGAGTGGCACCAAAATGCGCTCCAGCTGGCGATGGTCAATCAGGGCGGTCTGGCCGGTTCGAGTGCCGAAGCGGCGAACAACGTGAACAAGAGCGGCTGGAACGGCGTGGTCGCCACAGAGTCCTCGTCCACTGCGCCCGCGGCGGCGGTCACGGGATCTCCTACGAGGATTCGGACGCACAGCCGGGCGCGCAGCGCGTTGCCGTTCGCCGCCCCGATGGGGCCGAGCCGATCATTCCTGTCCCAGGTGAGCTCGGTCGCGAGGACGCTGGGACTCCCTGCCCGCGTTCAGTCAGGAACTGCAGCCGCGACGAGGACGACCTCCACGGTCGATCATCCTTCGTCGCAGAGCCGATCGCAGAACCACACGCAGAAGCAAACCCCGCTGCCGTACGAGCGGACGGGCGACATTTTTGGCGCCATGTCGAGCGCGTTCGCGCCCCTCTCCGGGGCCATGTTCGCCGCGCTCCTCGCGCTCTTCACCTTTGCAGCGCCGAGAGGTAGGCGCTTGCAAACACCGGCACTGGCCCTTGGGCGGTCAGTGGACTTCTCTGCTCGCGAGCGTCCTGGGTAGCCACAGCGGCTGACCGCAACCCCGTCGGGTGCTTGGGACTCCGGCGGCAACAGGAATGTCAATGCTCGACAAGCAAAGGAGTACAAAGAGGTGTCAGGTAAAACACGGTGGCTGCTAGCAGCAATCGCCGCGTTTGGTGCCTTCCTCGTCATCGCGCAGTCAGCGATGGCCTCGAAGCCACCGCCCATCACGGTGACTGTCGATCAATCAGGCACCCAGGTGGCGTCGGTGGACCAAAGCGGTGCAAGTGCTGACAGCAAAGCCAGCTCCAAGGGCGGAGACGCCAACGGAGGAAAGGGAGGAGAGGGCGGAGACGTCAACAACTCCAATTCCACCAGCGGCGGCTCTGCGGACAACTGCAGCAGCAACTCCGGCGGCTCAGGGTGTTCCGCCTCGGGCGGTAACCCGTCCGCTGACGGCAACATCATCACCAAGAGCGATGCCAGCGGTGGCAAGACCGGCGGCAACGAGACCGGTAACGCCAGCTCGACCGGCATCGGCGGTAACGCAACGTCCGGTAAGAACGACACCGGCAACGCGTCTGCCAACGGTGGTAAGGCCACGTCGGAGACCGAAGGTGGAAACACCTCCGGCAACCAGAACAACACGTCCGATCCGAGCGGCGGAACCGCGAGCGGCGGTGGCGGCGGCACCAACAACGCCGGCAGCAACAGCTCGGGCGACGCGAAGAACGTCGCGATCGGCAGTAACACCTCAGACCCAACCGCACTCGCCGGTAGCGGCGGCGGCGGCGGTGCTGGTGGCGCTGGCGGCGCCACTGGGACCGGCGAAGAAGGCACGGGCGGCGCTGGCGGCGCAGGTGGCGCCGGAGCTGCCGGTGGCGGTGCAGGCACCGATCCGGCAATCGCCGGCAACGTTGCCAAGGGCAATCCCGAGTCGGGTGACGTCTCTGGCGGCAACGCCAAGGGCGCCAACGGCGGCGACGCATCCGCGAACGTGAAGTCGTGCGCGGGTTGCGGCGACACCACCGGTGGCAAGACCATCGGCGGCGACGTGACGGGCGGCGCTGGTGGCGGTGCCACCAGCGGCAGCAACACCACCGGTACCTCTACCGGCGGCAGTGGCACCGGCGGCAGCGCGGCCTCTGGCAACGTGTCCAGCGGTAGCGCCAACGGCGGCAATGCCACCTCGGGTGGCTGGAACGGCCACACCGTGAACGGCGGCAACGCCGGAATCGTCGGCGGCACCGGCGGCAACGCTGACAACAGCGGCAGCCAGACCGGCAACGCCAACGGCGGCAACGGCGGCGCCGGCGGCAACGCCAACGGCGGGGCGGCCACGAGCAGCGCTGACGTGACCAACCGCGCGAGCGTGAAGCAGGACCTCGACCAGAGCGTCAAGTTCCGCTTCAAGTTCAAGCTCGCGCTTTAAGGCGCCACGAACAAAAGAAACGAACCCATGACGAGCAACTTCGACAAGACAGCGCAGGTCAGCCGGGAGCCCAAGACCCGGACGGACTCGCGCGGTCTCTCGTTGTCGCTCGGCCATCGGGTTGGAAAGAAGACAAGAGCAGGGACCGCGCCGGCGCTTCCCAAGAGCGACTCGGTCAGCGGTCGCGGGCCCGGATCGGACGGGCTGACTCGTCGAGTGTTCGCCAACACTCACGAGCAGCTCGTCCTTCGGGACGCCTTCCTGCCAACTCCGGCGCCCGGCGCGTCCACCGTGGATCAGGATCCTCCACGCGTGTTCGCGCCGGGAATGCGGAGAACCGTCACGGGGTCCGGCGCGTGCACCGCGGAGCATCCGCGTGTGTCCGCGCCGACCGTGCGGGCAACCGACACGGAAACCGGCGCGTGCACCGCGGAGCATCCGCGTGTGTCCGCGCCGACCGTGCGGTCAACCTCGGCCCGGCTGCGACCCCACGCGGTCCGCAGCACGGCAGATCTCGCCAACGGCGAGGGAGCCATGGACGGGGCCGCGTAGAGTCGCAGCCGACCCGGGGCGCCTGCCTCCTATTGGCAGGCGCCCCTCGGCTGAGACGCCGCGGGTCGCCTTCGTTTGTCCTACGGGCGCTCGGTCGAGCCACTCGAAGCGGCGAACGCAGTCGTGGTCCGCGGCGAAGACAGATTGCGGCTATGGTGGGTGAAGCGCATAGACCTAGCGCGCAAGCCGCTGAGGCCGGGAACGTCCTCTTCGACCTGCGAAACCTGGTCTGAGCGCGTCAGGAGGGCTCGGCTCGAGCTCTCCAACCCTGAACAGAGAACGTTAGGAGCAACACATGTTTGCGACCGTGAAACGGTACGAAGGTATTGACGTGAGCAAGAAGGACGAGCTCACGAAGAAGGTCGGCGAGACTCTCGCGCCGCGCCTGAGCAAGCTGCCGGGCTTCAGCGGCTACTTCCTCATCGACACCGGCAACGGCGTCATGAGCTCGATCGGCCTCTTCGACACGTCGATTCAGGCCAACGAGTCGACTCGTGTCGCATCCGAGTGGGTGCGCGACGAGAAGCTCGAGACGATCCTCAGGAATCCGCCCGTCGTGACGGACGGCGAGGTCATCGTCCACAAGACCAACGGAGCCGTTCGGGCGTAAGCCCCGGCTCGATGCAGGGAGGGTCCCGCGTCTCGCGGGCCCTTCTCGTGCACGGGATGCATCTGATGAAGAAGATCACGACGAGCGCGGCCGTCGCTAAGGCGGACTCCTCCCTTGACGCGTCGCTCAATCCAGTCGAGCTCGACTCCAAGGAGATCGTCTCCTGGGCCATAGCCTTTCCCAGGCCCGTACACACCCAGTGACGCTGAACGGTTAGAGGCGCGCTGGAGCGAGCGGCCGGCGCGCGCGGAACGTGAGCAGAAGCGATCCACTCAGTCCGAGCACCGCCGCGGTGAGCGCCGCGCCGGTCAGCAGGAGGCCGGACGCCAGCGAGAAGTTGATCGCCACACCCTTCGAGACGCCGAGCACGAACAGCACGCCGGTCGTCGTCCCGATGCCGGCGACGGCTCCGCCGGCCATGATCGGCAGGACCGCCGTCGCGGCGCTGATGCAGAGGACGACCAACGCAAGTGTCGGCGAGAACCGGACGCCGAGAGCGCTCAGCAGGAGCGTGCTGCCGAGGGCGCGCGACGTCCAGCAGCCCAGGAGCAGCAAGCCCGCGACGAGTGTCGGTCGCGAGAAGCGCGTGCTGTCCGCGACGCGGCGGTAGATGGTGTGGAGGCGATCGGAGCGTCCGACGAGCGGGAGCCGTGTCACCCGCTGTCCAAGGGTGAGGATCCCGAGGCAGCCGATGCCGAACAGGATGACGACGATCAGCGGCGCGCGGAGGACAGCGCCGGACGTCGCGAGAGCCGAGGCGGCGAGCGGGAGCATCGCCACGGCGTCGACCATGCCGAGTGCGACGATCGAGACGGCGATCGTCTCGAGCCCCAGCGTCACGCCGCCGAGGCGGCGCAGCGTGGAGATCTTCACGACGTAGTCGAGCCGGAAAGGAAGCACCACTCCGCTGGCAGCGGCCGCTCCGCAGGCTGCGAGACACCGGGCGCCGTCCGGGCGCGCGCTCCTCGGGAAGAGCTGGTGCCAACCGAATGCGCGGAAGCCGAAGCTCGCGAGATAGGCGCATCCCGCGAGGAAGATCAGAGGGACGTGTGCACCCGCGAGGGGCCAGCTCGCGCCGCTCACCCGTCGAGCGACGAGGACACATGCACCCAGCGGGAGAAGACAGAACAAGAGGCCACCGAGGAGGCTCCGACGATGCGAGCTGTGGTGGATACCGCGCCACAGCGCCGTCGCCCGGCTCACGCCTACCGGTGGACGCGCTGCGATGGTTGCGATCACGCGCGTTTCAAGATGCGCTTCTGGAGGCGCCGACCATGGTGTACGTGCGATCTCCGACCGAAAGCCTTGCCGAAGGGGGACCGTCTTCCTCCAACCATGACTCGACCGCGCGGAGCACTTGCACGACTCCACGCGACTCCCACTCCGACCGAACGCGGACTTCCTTTTGCGCGCCGTCGAACGAGACGGACGACCGGTCGAAAAGTCCTGCGAGACGCCGCATGAGCCCGTGCGCGCGCGTGTCGTCTGGGACTGCAACGCGAATCTCCACCATCGGGTCCTCCAGGCTCGAAGCTTGGTCCGCCGACCGGGACGTTGTGGTCGGCCAGGTACCGCTCCAACCCGCTTTGCTGAGGGTGGACTTCCGCGAGGCCGGTGGCTTATGCCCCACGCGATGGTTCTCAGCGCCGATCGCTGTGGCGCTGCAGACCGAGCCTACCACCGAAGCCGCGCTTGCACGTCCTCCGAACGGGTAGGTCGACTAAGCCGGCCGCTCGGAAGCCATCGCCGGCTGTGGGAGCGGAGGCAGCAGCAGGAGATGACTGTCGACGATCGCCTGGGCGACGTCGACGAGTTTGTGGCCGTTGTGTTGCGAGTGGTCTCGCAGCATGTCGAAGGCTCGATCAGCATCGATCGCGTGGCGGGCCATCAGGATCCCCTTCGCCTGCTCGATCATCGCCCTGCGCCCGAACGCGCCCTGGAGGCTGTGGTACTCGGCGAAGCGTTGCAGGGTGATGTCGATCGCGCTCTGCAGTTCCTCGGGGCTGCCGTCGATGATGTACGCGAAGACGCCGCGTTTCGCCGCCTCGTGGACGTAAGCGGGATCTTTCGCCGTGAGGAGCGCGATCACCGGGCAGGAGGCTTCGCGGACGATCTCGGTGATCAGATCGAGCGCATGCTCGGAGTGGAGGCCGAGCCCCACCAGAGCGACGTCGGGACGCTCTCTCGCGGTTACCGCTCCGACCTCCTTCACGTAGATCTCGCGGGCGATTACCTCGTGGCCGAGGCCGGCGACGACCTGTGCGAGGAGCTCGAGCCGCTCGCGTTTCTCATTCGCAATCAGGACACGCAGGTGGCGGACGACGTCCTCGGCCATGGCACCTCAAGGGTAGCGCGCTCCTGACCCTCGTATGGGTGCTTTCCTGAGGAGTAGGCTGCTCTTTGCGGCGCCTCAATCGTCGGCGCAGCGAACCATCGCGCGGGGCCAGAAAACGAACCGGCCTGTACTTCTACGCCTCGTGTCCGGAAGCGGATGTTGTCGAGCCGTTGCTCGTACCGACGACGTGCTCGCCGTCTGCTAACGCGGGCAATCGATCGAAAGGGGCCGCGCTGCGGTCGCGGCCCCTTTCGCTAGCTGTTGCAAGGTCGATGAACTAGCCGTCTCGGCGGTATGCACGCGGTGTCGGCTGTGTTCAAATGAGATGGAAAGACGGGCTGGGCAGCCGGTATCTCGCGCGCGCCCACATCGCTGTTAGGCGCGCGAATAGGGTGCGGGCGACCTCTTCCCCGAGAGGCCGCTGCCGGTTGCCCGGTCCGCGGTACGCGACTCAGACACACCTCTTACTGTCGTCTCGATCGGCAACGGGACGAATCATTGTTCTCTCCCTCCCCAAACGGGTGGGTTGTCTTGACCCCCGCGACCTTCAGGCTCACTGTGTCAGGGAACCCGGAAACGCTCGCCGTCTGGCGGTCGCCCGGGAGCGAGTTGAGTACTGCACCGGCAATCGGGGAGTCGTGGAACTAGAGGAAGCATTCCGGCGCATCGTCGGGCAACACTGGCGGCTGATCGTTTGCTTCGCCGTGTTTGGCCTCGCCGTTGCCCCATTCATTCATCTGCGTGCGGATACGTCCTACACGGCATCGGCGCGGCTCGTCCTCGACACGTCGGATCCGAAGTCGAGGACGGAGGCCGCTGCGATCGCCGATACAGCTCAGGCGATCGCAACAAGCCCGGCGCAGGTTGAGGCAGCCCTGCGTCGCATCGGTGTCAAGCGAGATTCGCTCAACGTCGCGAACCACGACGTCACGGTCCGACCGCTTGGCACATCGGGGGTCTTGCAACTTTCCGTGAAAGATCGAAACGCGCAGGCCGCAGCGGCCATAGCGAATTCGCTCGCAACCCAGGTGATCAGCGCTCGGCTCGACATCAACAGCGGCGCTCTTCAGGGGGCTCTCGCAACGATCCGCAAGCAGATCGACGATCTTGGCGGCGGAACGTCGGCGTTTGACGTTCAGCAGCGGTCCGCGCTCGAGGCCGAGCGCGCAAACCTCCTTTCGAATGCGGCGTTCCGACCGAGGCCTACGGTCATCAGCCCGGCAACGGTGCCAAGGCACGCGGATACGTTGCGCTGGCTTCCGGACCTGACCTTGGGCGCGATCCTCGGCCTCATCCTGGGCGTCGGGATCTCGGGGCTGCTCGAGCTGATCCGGCCCACGCTCGTCGGCGAGGATGTTCTGGCCAGAGAGTTCGACACGCCGCTCCTCGGGAGGTTGCAGGGCGATCCGAGCAACGCGTCGACCGTGGACTCGATGTGGCTGAGCGAGCGGATCAGATTCGCGGTCGAGGCCGCGGGTGTTACGAGCGTACGGCTGCTCGGCGCCGGACCCCCTGCCGACCTGGAATCTCTGGCCGCGTCACTGACGGTCCATGCTCGTCCCGGCGTTGGCGCAGGGAACGGGGACGCGAGCGAAGCGAAGGGTGAGTCGGCGACTCCGGCAAAGCCCCGGGGAAGCCGGCGTGAGCGAGCCGTCGGGATCGACGTCTTCGACCTGCGCAAATGGTCATCCAACGGCGGTGGCACCGGGCTCGTACTCGTCTCCCCGAACGCACTCAAGAAGAGTCATCTCGAAGACGCCAACCGGCTAATGGGGATCAGTGGGGCCCCGGTCGTCGGCTTGATCACGTATGAGGGCCGTGACCGCCCACCGGGACAACGCCAGCTCGACGAAGTCGTGTCGCAGGCGAGGACCTGGTCGCGAACGCACCTGAAGCACCGCCCGCCGGAGTAATCCACACGTGCATCCTCCGATGAGGACACGAGCACTCCGGTACGGCGTGCTCGCACTGCTGACCACATTCGCCGTCGTTGCCGCTCTTGGCGGCTCGCACGGGAGGCTCGATGCGCCGGCATTCGGTTCCCGCTTCTCCCACGCGGCAACGACTGCCAAAGCGCCCCGGTATCGCTTCATGATCGACTCGGGCTCGAGAGCGGCGACTGTCGCTTCCTACGGTTGGAACCTGCTGGACGTCAGCTACAAGTCGGCCGCCGACAGGCTACCGGCGAAGACGAAGGCACTCGTGTGGCTCGGCAACTACGGCAAGTCGACTTGCAAGTGGGAGGTTCCGGACTCCGAGCTCGCGACCAAAGTGCGCGCCATGGCACGTGATCCGAAGGTCGCCGGGTACTTCATCTCCGACGAGCCGGATCCGTATCGATGTCCGTCTGCTCCGGCCCAGCATGCTGCGCGCACTGCCTTGATCCATTCGTTGAGTCCGGGCAAGCCGGTGATCATGCTGATGGACTCGAACTCGGGCGGCCAGAGCGTCGACCAGATCCCTCTCTGGCGGCATGCAGCGGATTACGTGGCGCTCGACCCGTACCCGTGCTACCAGGGGAAGCCCTGCGACTTCGGTTGGATCGACACGGTCATCAAAGCCGCCGACCATGCCGGTCTTCACTACTGGGGTGTCGCGCAGGCTTTCGACGACGCGTACTGGCGCTGGCCCACTCCCGCCGAGGAACGTCACATGCTTACGCAGTGGGCCGCCTCGAAAGAGTCGGGCTACATGACCTTCGCGTGGAGCTGGCGTGGCCAGAAGCTCGAGAGCCGTCCGGCGTTGTTGAAGGTTTTCAAGAGCTTCAACCGGACGGCGACACATACGGCGAAGCCGAACTCGGCGGCGACCTCGAAACTGCGCACCAAGGCAACAGCGGTTCAACACACCGCGGCCGCGGGCACGGCGGCTGAGCTGCACTACACGTACGGCGGCCCCACCTCGGTGACATTCGACTGGGACGGAACTGCGAGGACTCTTCGCTATGGACGGACGCGGCGATACGGGTCGGCTGTGACAGCTCGGTCCCCCAAGATCATCCCCTTCTCGTCAAAGGGCCCGTTCTGGCAGGTCACCCTCACGAAGCTGAAGCCGGGCAGCACGTATCACTACTCGGTCGGGAATGTCGCCTCGACCTTTTCCACGCCGCCTCTGGGCCGGTTCCGGTTCGACTTCGAGGCCGACGTCGGGGCTTCAAAAGACTTCGACGCCGTCGCCCTGACCCAGAAGCAGATCGTAGCCGATCGTCCCGCGTTCGTCATCGTCGCCGGCGATCTCACGTACGGAAACGACAACGGTCTAGCCGCCGTGGACAGACACTTCAACGACGTCATGGTCTGGAGCCGCTGGGCCGCCTACATGCCGGCCTGGGGCAATCACGAGTGGGACGAGTCGTCGGACGACATGCGGAACTACAAGGGACGTTTCAGGCTTCCGCATCCACAGAGCTCACCCCAAGCGCCGGCCAAAGGATGCTGCGGACAGGATTGGGGATGGTTCGATGCAGGAGGCGTGCGGTTCATCGCCTACCCGGAGCCCTACTCCTACGACTCGTGGCGGGATTGGCTCAAAAAGGCAGACCCACTGATGGCGGCCGCTCAACGAGATCGGAAGATCAACTTCATCGTCACGTTCGGACACCGGCCGGCCTACTCGACGGGATATCACCCGGGCGATCCTCTGCTCGCGTCGGAGATGAACACGCTCGGAGACCGCTACTCGAAGTACGTCCTGAATCTCAACGGGCACTCGCACGACTACGAGCGGTTCGTCCCGATTCATCACGTCGTGCACATCACAGCCGGCGGCGGGGGCGCCGATCTGGAGCCGTGGTCGCGAGGAAAGGACTCCCGGACCGCGTTCCGCGCGCTTCATCTCGTGCACCTGCGCATCGACGTCACGGCTCAGCAGATCCGGATCGAGGCGATCTGCGGACCCCCGGAGTCGCATCAGGAACTCAGTTGTACGCTGAATTCGGTCCTCGACTCCTACACGATCCGTTCGCCTGTCGCGGCATCGTCGGCGCACATGAAATGACAGCAGCAGCGGCGCGCAGGAGAGGAGAAGAACAGATCGCGCCGGAGCGCGGGCCCCGTGTGCTCGCCCCCGCACGTCTTGACTCGCCGACAGTCGCCGCGTTCACGGTCGACGTCGAGGACTGGTACCAGTCGTGTGTCGACTACGACGCGCCGATTACCGAACGCGTGGTTCGCAACGTCCACCGTGTCCTCTCGGTCCTCGACGAGTTCGGTGTCAAGGCAACGTTCTTCGTCCAGGGCCGCGTGGCGGAAACCTTCCCGAAGCTCGTCGAAGACCTCGTCCTGGAGGGACACGAGATCCAGTCGCACGGGCACACGCATCGCCCCCTGTCTCGGATGAACCGGCTTGAGCTACTGGACGAGCTCGAGCGCGCGCGCCGAACGGTCGAAGACGCCGCCGGGACACTGGTGACTGCCTTCCGCGCACAGGACTTCTCGATCGGAGCCGAGAATCTCTGGGCCCTCGATGTCCTCGCGGAGGTGGGTTTCACCGTCGATTCGTCCATCTTCCCGATCCGAACGCCGCGGTACGGCATCCCGGGCTGGCCACTCGGCCCACACGCGGTCACCCTGGCAGGCGGCGCGCAGATCCTCGAGGTGCCCGTCGCGGTGTGGCAGAGCGGCCCGTGCCGGATTCCGGTCGCGGGCGGCGGCTATTTCCGGTTCGCGCCTGCCGGGCTACTGACGCGGGCGTTGCGATCGATCGCCGCTGCTCGGCCCGCGGTCGTTTACTGCCACCCGTACGAGTTCAACGCCACCGAGCTGGTGGAGTACCGCGGCGCGGCTTCGGCAAGCCTGCTGTTCTCACAGGGCCTGGGGCGCGAGTCATTCGTCCGGCGCGTACGTCACCTCTTGACCGCGATCCCCTTCGGGCGCTTCGACTCAGCGCTCGCCGCCTGGAACGTCACGTGAACATCGTCTTCCTCACGACTTCGGACGCGATCTACCTGCCCGCGTTCTTCGACCGCGTGTTGAGTGACTATGCCTCCCAGACGCAGGCGGTCCACGTCGCTCCGCCGCTGTACAAGGGGCAGAGCTTCCTCCATGCGTTCTTGCGTTACTCCCGCACCTTTGGCATGCGCGGTGTCTGGGGTCTGACGGTGCGGATTGCGCATGCGAAGGCCCGACGCGCCTCGATCCGCGCTGTCTGCGGGCGCCACGGCGTCAAATGCTCGGTCATCGCGGATGTCAACAGCCCCGAGTTCGTGAGCCACCTCCGCGAGATCGGGACGGATCTGATCGTCTCCGTCAGCTGTCCTCAGATCTTCAAGCAGGCGCTGCTCGAGACACCCTCACTCGGGTGCCTCAACATCCACGGAGCGCTCCTGCCCCAGTACCGCGGTGTGATGCCCAGCTTCTGGATGCTCGCGAACGGCGAACGGGTCGCGGGCGTGTCCATCTACTTCATGAACGAACAGGTCGACGCGGGGGAGCTCTGCCGCCAACGAGCATTCGCGATCGGCGCGCATGAGACGCTGGACGCGTTCCTGCGGCGATCGAAGGCCATCGCAGGCGAGCTCCTGCTCGAGGTGCTGGGCGAGATCGAGGCCGGCGAGGTCGAACGAACCCCGATGGACCTCGCTGCGGGCTCGTACTACTCCTGGCCGGACCGGCAAGCCGCCCGCCGGTTCTACAGCACGGGAAGGCGACTCTGGTGATACAGGCGAGCGAGAAAGGGCGGTGCACGTAGTGGTGACGAGAAACGGCGCGAAATCGCATTGGAACGGCCGTCGTGTCCTGGTGACGGGCGCGGGCGGCTTCATCGGCAGTCACCTCTCCGAGGCCCTCGTCAATGCGGGCGCGTCAGTCCGGGCCTTCGTCCGCTACAACTCGCGCAACGACTACGGCTGCCTCGAGTTCTGCGATTCGGCAGTCATGGAGGAGCTCGAGGTGTTCACGGGCGACCTTGGGAATCCGGAGGCTGTGGCCGGAGCAGTCGAGGGCTGCGACACGGTCCTGCATCTCGGGGCGCTGATCCCGATTCCGTACTCGTACCGACATCCGAGGGAGTTCGTCACGGCGAACATCGAGGGAACGCTCAACGTTCTCGAGGCAGCGCGTCGGCTAGACGTGGCGCGGATCGTCCACACGTCGACGAGCGAGGTTTACGGCACTGCGATGACGGTCCCGATCCCAGAGCACGACCCGCTGCATCCCCAATCGCCGTACGCGGCGACCAAGGTTGGAGCCGATCAGCTGGCCCTCTCGTACCGCAGGTCGTTCGAAACCCCGGTCGTGATCGCTCGTTCGTTCAACACCTTCGGGCCCCGGCAGTCCGCGCGTGCGGTCATTCCGACGATCATCACGCAAGCGCTCTCTCGAGACGTGATCGAGCTCGGCGCGATTTCCCCGACCAGAGACTTTCTCTATGTCGAGGACACCGTGAGTGGGATCATGCGCTGCGCAGAAGTAGACATGGCACTGGGCGAGGTGATCAACCTCGGTACCGGTATCGAGGTGTCGGTCGGCGACGTCGTGGACCGAGTTCTGCGGCTGACCGACCGTCAGATTCCGGTCATGGTCGCCGAGGATCGGCTGCGGCCGGCTGAGAGCGAGGTCCACCGGCTGATCGCAGATCGCACCAAGGCGAGGGTGCTCCTCGATTGGGAGCCCGCGATCGACTTCGACGAGGGGCTTCGTCGAACGATCGAATGGTTCGACGGATTCCTCTCGACGTACAAGCCGGCGCTCTACAACGTCTGACCGCCCCGAAGTCTTAGGTTGAGAGAAGCTGCGGCTCGTCAGCGAAGCTCAGCGAGGCGCTGCGCGACGGTATCCGCGTGCGGTAGACGCGCCTCCGCGCCCGCGCGCATGAGTGCAAGAACGGAGGCGGCGAGGGCTGCCCGGAGCGCCCCAGGTTCGACCGCGCCGACGTGGGCGGCCTCGAATCGAGCCAGGGTCTCTGCTGAGAGGTCGTCGTAGCCGCGCGCCTGCACCGCGGGCAGCCTCTGCCCGAGGCAGGCAAGCGAGAGCGCGTGGTCGCGCACGGCGCCGACATAATGCTCCGCCTGCCAGACACGCCCGCGCTCGATGCACGCGCGCGCGTGGAGCGCGTAGCTGACGCCCCACCCGAAGAGGTCCCCCGCGACCGGCGGCGTGGGAATGAAGAGGTCCCCCGCGACCGGCGGCGTGGAAACCTCGGACTCGCCCGCCGCTGTCT
>JBASRJ010000395.1:0-24851 GCA_049273785.1 Gaiellaceae bacterium
GCAGTCGGCTCATCGAAGCGACGCGCGTGCGCGGACGAGCCGGGCGAGTTGCAGCGGAATGCGGTAGACCGTCGAGTCCCGCATCAAAAACCCGCCACGGCGCGAGATGCTCAGGTGCGCCGCGCCGTCGGTCCACGGACTCACCACGTCGGACGTGACCTTGATCGCCGAGAACCCCGTCGGCGGCCATGCGTAGGTCGGAGTCCCGACCGACCAGAGCCGGAGGTAGCTCGCCGGATCCTGCACCGGCTTCCCACCGACCGTCACGAGCGACGGGATGGGAGCGGAAAACGGCTGCATCGTCGACGTGAGCCGCTCGAGAACCGTGCGGGCGCTCTGGCCGAGCTTGATCCAGTGGACGAGCGCGCCGGCCGACTCCGGGCCCGACGCCGAGCCCACGTAGCGGAACACATTCAGGAGCGGCACGTAGTACCCGGTGCGCGCTTCTCCCTGCTGGAAGGACCAGTGCATCGCGTAGAAGGACGCGGGCGGCACCTTCGGCGACCAGAGCTCGACCGAGCCCTCGCCGCCGTAGAAGAGGTTGATCGCCAGCGGCTCGGCGTCGGCGAACGCGTCGATCGCGGCGCACGCGGTCCGGCCACAGACCTGGAACCCGCTCGGAGGCGCTTTCGCCTGCGCGCTCGACGTGACCGCCAGGATCGATACCGCAAGCAGCGCGGCAGCCAGCACCCGTCTCATCGAAACCCCCTCCTACTCGCTTGGAAAGGTTACACCGAAGGCCGCGAGGAGGTTCCTTCGCGATGAGTCTGCGTCGGGCGCAGCGACCGTGCGGACCGCCGATGCAAATCGGCCCACCTCGGGCGCCGAGAGCGCGCCGCCGTGCAGCTCGACGACGAACGCCGTCGTGCCCGGCAGAACGTGGTCTTGCCACGACGTCGCGCTGCCGGGATACCGGGCGAGGCGAACGAGGGGAAGCCCGACGAGATCCGCAAAGCGCCGCTCGATCGCCACGCTTCCGCCCGACTCGTCGACGACGTCGAGCGCCTGATGGAACCAGATCGTCACCGCGGGCCGCAGCCGCAGGATCAGGTGCGCGGCGAGGCGCGACTCGGGTTCGGAGAGCGACCGAGGCCCCGAGTAGTGCAGGGATCCCCGCGCTTCGAGCGGACGCCAGTGCCAGGGGAAGTTCCGGTTCAGGTCGACTCCACGCCCGTTCACGCGTGTGCCCGCGGCGAAGCCGTCCGGATTCAGGTTCTCGACGATCCAGAGATCCGCATTCGCAAGCGGCGCGCCGCGCGCGAGCTCGCGTGCGACCGCGATTCCCGCGCACTCGCTGCCGTGGATGCAACCGATCACGAGGAGCTTTCGGCGCTCGTCAGGGTCGCCGAGCTCGGTGATCCGGATCGGGCGTCCGAGCGCCGAGCGGCCCAGCAGCGCATGCCGGACGACAGTTCGGTCGTGCGTCGCGGCCTGACCGACGTGCGGATGAGGCGCGACGAGCAAGGTCGCCGCGACGAACAGAATCCGGCACGAAAGCGTCACGGTCCCGTGCATTCTGCCGAGCTACCGTCGAGGGAATGGACGAGGCCCGCGCGGTGATCGAACGGCTCGACCGGATCGACGTGCTCGAGCGGGACGGCGCTCCCCCCGCGGTGCTACTCGAGGAGCTGCGCGGACTCGTCCACGATGCGGAAGCCTGGGCCCGACTCGAAGCCGACGCACGCGCCGCCGCCGCGGTCGAACGCTGCGATTCGGCTCTCGCGCAACCCGTGGCGTTGCGTCCGCCGATTCGGACGGCGGGCTGAACCCAGGAGCGGGTTGAGACGGAGGCGCGGGCGAAGCCCACACCTCCTCTGAATCGACATCGCGAAGCGATGTCGAGGACGTAGAGTCGCGCGCGTGGGGATCGCGCACTGGGACGACGTTCAGAAACGGCGAAACGAACGAGGCCAGATGGCCGCCACGTGGTCGAATCTCGGCGGCGCCGCCGGGAGTTACCGCTGCGGCGTCCAGCGCATCGAGCTCCAGCCGGGCGAGATGCCGACGCCGGCGCACGTCCACGGCGAGGCGGAGGAGATCTTCTACGTCCTCGGCGGCTCGGGCCTCACGTGGCTGGACGAGAAGGCCTACGAGATCCGCGAGGGCGATTGCATCGTCTACAAGAACTTCCACGAAGCGCACACGATTCGCGCGGGCGACGACGGGCTCGACGTGCTCGCGTTCGGCGCGCGCGAGTACACGCCTGTCGGAGAGCTCCCGCGTGGCGGCAGCATGTGGACGGTCACGGGCTGGGCGGAAGTCCACACGGACAGCCATCCGTGGGACCGCGAGCCGCCGCTCGAGTGGCCGGAGCCCGAGCCCGAGCGCGTGCCGACGATCGTGCACGTTGCCGACGTCGAGCCCGAAGTGCGCGGCGGGAGGCGCAGGCGCCACCTCGCGAGCGCGGCGGGCTCCCGTTGGACGGGTCTGTGCCACATCGAGTGCGAGCCGGGCATCCTCTCGGGACCACCGCACGCGCACTCGGCGGAAGAGGAGATCTTCGTCGTCCTCGGCGGCGACGGAACGCTCGAGCTGACGCCGTCACCGCGCGGTGCGGCGGAGTTCGACGATCGGCCTGAGACACAGCCTGTGCGCCGCGGCACGGTCGTCGCGCGGCCGCCGGGCACCGGCGTCGCGCATGCGTTCCGCGCCGGCGACACTGCTCTGACACTCATCGCGTGGGGAACACGCGAGCCGAACGACATCTGCTGGTACCCGCGCTCGAAGAAGATCTTCTGGCGCGGCGTCGGCGTGATCGGTCGCGTAGAGATGCTCGACTACTGGGACGGCGAGGAGCTGGAGTGATCGCGCACTGGGACGACATCCAGGCCGAACGCCTGGAGAAGGGTCACATGTGCGGGACGTGGACGGATCTCGGCGACGCTGCAGGCTCGCAACGCATCGGGGTCAACCGCATCCAGATCGATCCGGGACGCTGGTCCACCCCCGTGCACCGCGAGCTCGATGCGGAGGAGATCTTCTTCGTGCTCGCCGGCTCCGGGCTGTCATGGCACGACGGCAAGACCTACGAGATCGGGTCAGGCGACTGCATCGTCTATCGCGTCGCCGAAGAGCACACATTGCGTGCAGGCGACGAGGGCCTCGACGTGCTCGCTTTCGGCGAGCGGATCGTCGCCAGGTACACGCACTTTCCGCGCACGCACGTCATCGGCAACTACCCCGGCGTGACAGTCGACGTCTCGCAGGGCCCCGCGCGTGGGACAGCGAGGTCGAAGCGGGGGAACCCGAGCTGCCCGAGCCGTCGCCGCGGCCCGCGAACATCGTCAATGCGGACGATGTCGCAGGCGACTACGACGGCCGTTGGAAGCGGCTTGCTGCGGAGGCCGGCTCGGTGCGCACAGGCCTCAACCTCGCGAGCCAGGGACCCGGCGAGGACGGCGCCGACCCGCATTGTCACTCCGCGGACGAGGAGATCTTCGTCGTCCTCGCGGGCTCGGGGCGGATCGAGCTCTGGCCTGCACCGCTCCGAGCCGCGCACGGTGCCGAGCGCGAGGAGCACCCCATCCACGCGGGCCATGTGATCTCGCGGCCGCCTGGGACCGGAATCGGGCATTACCTCGTGGCAGGGGACGAGGGAATGACATATCTCGCCTACGGCACACGCCGACCGGACGACGTCTGCTATTACCCGCGCGCGAACCAGATCTACTTCCGCGGCCTCGGGCTGCTCACGGAGTTGCCTCCGGTCGCGCCCGAGGAGTAGCGCTCGACTCAGCGAACTCGTTGGGTTCCTGCTACTCCTAGTCCAGCCCTAAAGGGCGGTCCTCCCTCATTCGCGTCTCCAGCTTCCTTTCACGTCGCCCGATACCCCCCTCAATGGGGAGAGCGTTCCGCGCTTTTAGGTCTCGTCGCGTTCGAATCGCCGTCAACGCCACCGTTGTCGCCGGCGCGCTGACCGCTGCTGCGCTCGCCACGCACCATTTCCTCCACGCGGGCTGGCCGCTCTCGAATGCAGACCCGCTGCTCGTGTCCGCCGCGGGCGTGCTCTTCATCGCCGCCTACGCCTTCAAGGCGTGGGGCTGGCAGCGGCTGTTTGCGCCGCACGAGCGACCGCAGGCGCTGACGCTCGCCGCCGCGGGTGGTGCTGCGTCGGTCGGCGGAGTCGCGCTGCCCGGACGGTTCGACGAGGCGATCCGGATCGCAGTCGTCCGCCGGCTTCCCGGCAAGACCGCAGGTTTCGGCGCGATCTGCCTGACGATCGTCGTCGTCGGGCTCCTGGACTCCGCGGCTCTGACGCCTGCGGCGTCCGTCGCCGCAGCCGCGTCGGAGAAAGGCAGCGTACAGATCGGGTTCGCGCTCGTCGCCGCCGCCGGGATCGCGGCAGCACTTCTCGTCTTCTTCTTGCCGCGCCTCGCCTGCGTCGGCTGGGTCGCACGGTTCAAGCTCGGGCGCTGGTTGCAGGAACACTGCACTTGCCGACGGAGTGCCTGGCAGGCCTGGATGCTGATCAGCGTCTCGTGGGCGCTGCGTGCACTCGCGGTGTTCGTGCTGTTGCAGGCGCTCGCCGTCGGCGCGTCGTTCCCGCTCGCCCTCGCATTCCTGTGTGCCTCAGCTGCATCCGCAGCGCTGCCGATCGCGCCGGTCGGCGCAGCGACGCAGGCCGGTGCCGGCGCCGCGATCCTGATCGTCAGCGACGTTCCGAAGGCGGAAGCCGTTGCGTTCGCCGTCGCGGCGCAGGGATTGATCATCCTCGCCGGCGCCGTGATCTGCGCGGTCGCCGGCCTGTGGCATCTCGCCGCGCGCCTCCGGCGAACGGCCGCCGTCGCGGCCTACTAACCGGCGACGAGCTCCGCTTCGTGTCCCGCTTCGGCGGTGAAGTCCTCCTGTCGCACGAGTGCGAGCGCGCACACCGCGCCGGCGAATGCGACGCATGCTCCGATCAGGAAGAGCTCGCGCAGGCCGCCGACAAACACGTGGTCGACGTGACGGACGACCTGCTGGTTCGCCTGGCCGGCCAGCTCGTTCAGGCGCCCGGAGGCGAGCGCGTTCAGCTGCGCACCGTGGATCCCGGGAAAGGCGGCGCGAACGTGGTGCTCGAACAGTGCGCCGAACGCGGCGATGCCGGTCGCGATCCCGACCTGACGGAAGGTCGAGTTCGTTCCCGACGCCATTCCCGCGCGCGCCGGCGGCACGACGCCGATCGCGGTCGAAGCGAGCGCCGGGTTGGTCAAGCCGACGCCGGCGCCCATGAGGAGAAACCCGGGGAGCAGTGCGGTCCAGGAGGAGTCGACCGTGATGTTGCGCAGCAGGAACAGCCCGACGGCGCAGAGCAAGAGCCCCACGGCGAGCAGCAGCCGCACGGGCATCTGCGCCGTGAGCTTCCCGGACGCCGCCGCGCAGACGAACGCCAGCACGGTGATCGGCAAAAACCGGACTCCCGTCTGGATCGGCGAGAAGCCGAGGTAATTCTGCAGGTACAGCGTCAGATAGAGGAACATCGCGAACACGGCGCCCGACAGCGTGAACGCGGTGATCTGCGCGCCGGTGAACGCGGGTCGGCCGAAAAGGGAGAGGTCGATCATGGGCCGGCTGCCGCGCAACTGGGAAACGACGAACAGCGCGAGCAGCACTGCGCCCCCGACGAGCATTCCCACGATCAGCCCGCTGGACCACCCCTTGTCGTTCCCGCGGAGCAGTGCGTACACGAACGTGAACAGCGAGGCGCTCAGCGTGACGAGCCCGATCCAGTCGGCGCCGCCGTGCTGCGGGTCGCGCGACTCGCGCGCGTAGAGCACGGCGATCACCGCCGTGGCGATCCCGATCGGGATGTTGACGAAGAAGATCCAGCGCCACGACAGCCAGGTCGTCAGCGCCCCGCCGACCAGCGGGCCGATCGCAACCGCCGCGCCGGTCGTCGCGCCCCAGATCCCGAACGCCGTGCCGCGCTCCCGGCCTCGGAACTCCTGCGAGATCAACGCGAGCGACGTCGCGAACATGATCGCCCCGCCGACCCCCTGGGCCGCGCGCGCCAGGATCAGGAACAGCGACGAGTTCGCCGCGCCGCAGAGGGCCGAGGCGGCCGTGAAGAGCACGACGCCGCCGACGAAGACCTTCTTCCGCCCGAGGAGGTCGGCGAGCGACCCGGCGTTGAGGACGAACGTGGCGAGGGTCAGCGCGTAGGCGTCGATCACCCACTGCAGATCCGTGAAGCTGGCGCTCAGGTCCCGCGCGATCGGCGGCAGGGCCACGTTGACGATCGTGATGTCCAGGAGCAGCATGAAGATCGCTGCGCAGACGACGATCAGCGTCCACCACTTCCGGTCCAGCACCCCCCGGACCCTACCCGGCCGTCCGAGGCCCACGCCATCATCAGAACCCCTGGAGGAAACAGCTATCCTGGCCCGAAAGACCGCCCGATGGGGCTGTCACGCCTACTTCCGCGTCCCAACACGCGCGGATCTTCGTCCGGTAAGGGGAACCACGTGAAGAGAGTGATCGCCTTCGCCAACCAGAAGGGCGGCGTGGCGAAGACGACGACGACCCTGAATCTCGCGGTCGCCTTCAAGGAGCAAGGGTTCGAGGTGCTCGTAGTCGACCTCGATCCGCAGGGCAACCTGACCATGAGCCAGGGGTGGAACCCCGACGAGATCGAGCGCTCGATGTTCGACGTCCTCGTCCACCAGCTCCCGATCCAGGAGATCATCCGGCCGGCGGAGATCGACGTGGCCGTCTCCTCGATCGACCTCGCAGGCGCCGAGCTCGCGCTGTCCTCGATGATCGGCCGCGAGCGCGCGCTCGAAAAGGCGCTGGCTCCGGTCAAGGCCAAGTACGACTACATCCTCATCGACACGCCGCCGTCGCTCGGCCTGCTGACGATCAACGCGCTGGTCGCCTCCGACGGCGTGATCGTCCCCGTTCAGTGCGAGTACCTCTCGCTGCGTGGTCTCGTCCAGCTGGAGAACACGCTCTCGATGATCCGGGAGAACATCAACCCCGACGTGGCGATCGACGGGATCCTGCCGACGATGTACGACAAGCGGCTGCTGCACTCGAAGGAGGCCGTCGACATCCTGAAGGAGAACTTCGGCGACCTCGTCTACAACACACTGATCCGCAAGACCATCCGCTACGCGGAGGCGCCGGTGAAGGGACAGTCGGTGCTCTCGTACGAGCCGCGCGGCGAGGCGGCCGAGCTTTATCGCGATCTGGCCAAGGAGGTGCTCAATGGCGCGAAAGCGCGCGAGCATGCGTGAGGGCCCGCTCGCGGAGCTCTTCAAGGCGACCGAGGCTGCACAGCGCCAGCAGGAGCAGACCGAGCAGGGCGCGCCGCCGGAAGAGCCGCACGAGTCGACGGTCGAGCACGTCCCGACCTGGGAGGACGAGGTCGAGGCTCCGGCGCCGCCGAAGCACGAGCCGGTGCTCGAACCGGGGCCGCGCCGGCCCGAGCCGCAGGCGAAACCACCCGCTCCTGTACCCGCTCCGATGCGGGAGCAGGCTCCGCCGCCGCCGACGGTGCCCGAGCCGCCGGTGACCCGCTACGTCGCGACGATCCCGGAACCCGCACCCCGACTGCATCGTGTGCCAACCGGAACGGTCGGTTCCTACCTGGCGAAGATCCAGGTCGTCGGCGTCGGCGGCGCGGGGCTGAACGCGGTCAACCGGATGATCGACGCGGGCATCAACCAGGTGGAGTTCGTGGCCGTCAACACCGACCTGCAGCAGCTGCAGATGTCGGACGCCGAGACGAAGATCCACATCGGGCGCGAGTTGACGAAGGGATTGGGTTCGGGGGCGGAGCCGACGATCGGGCGCCAGGCCGCAGAGGAGGCGTACGACCAGATCAAGCAGGCGCTCCGCGGCTCGGACATGGTCTTCGTCACCGCAGGCGAGGGCGGCGGCACGGGAACCGGCGGCGCGCCGATCGTGGCGAAGATCGCGCACGACCTGGGTGCGCTGACGGTCGGGATCGTGACGCTGCCGTTCAACTTCGAGGGGACGAAGCGGCGCTCACAGGCGCTCGTCGGCATCGACGAGCTGCGCGCTGCGTGCGATACGACGATCGTGATCCCCAACGAGCGGCTGCTCGAGGTCCTCGACCGGACGACGTCGATGCTGGATGCGTTCAAGATCGCCGACGACGTGCTGCGCCAGGGCGTCCAGGGGATCTGCGACCTGATCACGCTGCCGGGGCTGATCAATCTGGACTTCGCGGACGTCCGCACGATCATGGAGGACAGCGGCACCGCGCTGATGGGGATCGGCTTCTCGTCGGGCGGAGAGAATCGAGCGCGCGAGGCCGCGGAGCGCGCCCTGCGCTCGCCGCTGATCGACATGGAGCTGCGCGGCGCGAAAGGGATCCTGCTGTCGATCGCCGGCGGCGACGACCTCGGGATGCTCGAGGTGAACGAGGCCGCCGAGGTGATCCGGCAGACCGCGACGGAGGACACGCAGATCATCTTCGGCGCCACGATCGACGAGCGGCTCACGGGCCAGGTGTGGGTGACCGTGGTCGCGACCGGCTTCGGAGCACCGCATCGCTCCCGCAGCTTCGTCGGCGCGCTCACGGCGCCCGAGGACGAGCTCGAACCGCCGTCGTTCCTGCGCAGCTAACCCGGACAGGCCCTTTCCGCCCATGTCCGCCGCAGCCCCCGTGGGGGGTGCGCGCGAACCCCTAGAGTCACGTTACCGCGCTTGTTCGCGCGTGTGGGTGACGGATTCGTGCCGAAAGTGTGCCCCGCGACTAGCGCTGCGCTTCCACAACCGCAGGGTCTCCGTCGACGACGGCGCCGTCCTGCATCCGGACGACGCGCCCAGCTGTCGCGGCGATCTCCTGGTTGTGCGTGACGACGACGATCGTCTGCTTGCGCTCCAGCGACAGCGAGCGAAGGAGCGCCATGATCTCCTGCCCCGTCGCCGAGTCGAGGTTGCCGGTCGGTTCGTCCGCCAGCAGCACGCGCGGCTCGTTCGCCATCGCGCGCGCGATCGCGACTCGTTGCTGCTCGCCGCCCGAGAGCATGGACGGGAGGTGGTCGCCGCGCCGCTCGAGCCCCACTGACGAGAGCAGGTGCTCGGCCTTGCTTCGACGCACGTCGCCGGGAAGACCTTGCGGCGCGAGCGCCACCTCCACGTTCTGGCGGGCGTTGAGCGTCGGGATCAGGTTGAACTGCTGGAAGACGAAGCCGATCGTTGCGGCCCGCAGCTTGGTCAGCTCCCCGTCGGCGAGCTTGGCGAGATCGCGTCCCTCGAACAGCACCTGGCCGTTCGTCGGACGGTCGAGTGCGCCGAGCAGCTGCAGCAGCGTCGTCTTTCCCGAGCCGCTCGGGCCGGCGATCGCAACGAGCTCGCCCTCGTCGATCGTCAGGTCGAGCTCGCGCACCGCGTGAATCTGCGCCGCACCTTGCCCGTACGTCTTCGTCACGCCGCGAAGCTCGTAGAGCGGGCGGGGATGGATGTCGGTCACTGTCACTGTCTTCCTATCAATCGATGTGCCGAAGTGCGTCGGCAGGACGGAGACGCGAAGCGCGAAGCGCGCCGACGGCGCCGGAGAGGAGCCCGCCCAGCACGGCGAGGCCGACGGCGAGCGCGATCAGGCCGATGCTCACGGGCGCGTCCAGGGCAACCGTCGTCGAGCCGGCGGTGACGTTCCCCTGCCCGAATGCACCGACCAGGCTGGGGCCCGCCTGCGTCGCGGCTTGCGCGACCGTCGCCCTCAACGTCGGAGAGAAGGCGGAGATCAGCGCCGCGCCGATGACGCCGACGCCGATTCCCAGCACGCCGCCGAGCACGCCTTGGAGGAGCGACTCGCCCGTCACCTGACGCACGACGAGCGGCTGCGACCAGCCGAGCGCCTTCAGCGTTCCGAGCTCGCGGATTCGTTTCGTCACCGACGACAGCGTCAGCAGCCCCGCGATCAGGAAGGCGGCGAGCAACCCCACGATCTCGAGTGCCGTGCCGAGCTTGTTCGTCAGGTTCTTCGCGTCGATCAGCGAGCCGCTGACGCGGTCGGCGAGATCCTTCGCGGTCGTCACAGAAGCACCGGAGAAGCGCGAGCGGATCGCCGTCGCCACTCGGCCGACCTGCGAGGCGCTCGTCGCGCGCACGTAGATCGTGTTGACGCGGCCCGGCCGGCTGGACAGTTTCTGCAGGACGCCGAGATCCATGTACACGTCCGAGGCCTGACCGCCGAGTGGTGTCCGCGCAAATCCGACGACGTGCAGCTTCGTGCTGCCGAACGAGATCGTGTCTCCAAGATGGATGTTCTTCCGCCGTGCGTAGCTGAGATTGAGCACGGCCTGCTTGGAGGACTCGAGGTAGTGGCCTGCGACGATCTGGCCGGGTGTGACGGCTGCGACGTCGGGAGTGCTCCAGTCGACGCCGGTGACGGTGCGGGAGTCGAAGTTGAGGTTGCTCGGCGGGCCGCCTCGAGTCTTGTTCTGCCCGAGCGGTCGCGACTGCCGCCCCTGCTTGGGCACCGTGCCGGAGACGTGCAGCGAAGTCAGCGTCAGCCCGCCTGCCGCGCTCTTTACACCCGAGATCGTGCGGACCTTCGCCACCTCGCTCTGCGGGAATGTCAGCTGCGAGGTCGAGAGGAACGAGTCACGTGTGAACTTGGCGCCGGGCTTGCCGAGATTCTGGAGCCCGAACCGCAGTCCGCCGTTCTCTTGCTGGAGCCGACTGCGCTCTGCCCGCGGCAACGCACGAGGCCCTGGGCCGGTCGGTGCCCCCGCCGCGAAGCGCACCGGTCGCGAGACCGAGAGATCGGTGCCGACGCCGGTCAGCGGCTTCAGCACTTTGGCCTGCGCGCGGTCGAGCCCGGTCGACAGGGCACTCACCGCGACGACGAGGCCGACGCCGACGGCGAGACCGAGAGCAGTGAGGATGGTGCGCCCGCGCCGTCGCCGTAGCTCGCTGACCATGTAGGTGATGTAGAACATGCTCTGAGTGTAGGTCGCCCGGAGGCTGTGCTCAGCGAACCAGGGCCCGGTGAGAGCCGGCTAAGGCCCGCCTAAGAAGTCTTTAAGACGTCACGGCAGCGACACGGCGAGCGTGAATGCACCGCTCCCCGCCGTCCGCGTCACGCGAAACGTCAGCGTCCGCGGCCCGCAGACGGTCCCCGCCGTCGACGCCGTCCCGCGCACGAGGCGCTTCTTGCCGGAGAAGACGGCGAGCCGCAGAACGGGGTTCCCTTGCACCGACGCCATGAAGGTTCCGTCCAGCGGCGTCGCCACGTTGAAGTTGCGCACCGACGAGCCGCGCGCAGTGAAGCGTCCCGTGATCGTGACGGTGTGGTTTGCGCTCCACGGCTGTGTCACGTCCTGCTCGACGAGTGCGAGGTCCTGGTCGTTCGGCTGCAGGCTCTCGTCGACGACGCGCCACGGCGTCTCGGGGATCCCGGCCTTCCGCTCGTTCATCAGCCGGTAGGTCTCGGCGAACACCTCGCCGGGATTGAACAGGTACACGAGCCCGCCTTCGGCGCCTGGGAACAGCTCGTGCGCCCGCGCGCGGCGGCAGACCTGTTCGTACGAAGCCCACCTTTTCGTGCCGTACGCAAGTGCACGCCACGGCGCGTTCGACCGGTGCGCGGCGATGTGGTGGCCATACTCGTGCGTGATCACCGACTCGGCGGACACCTCGAACAGGTCCGCGCCCGGAGCGACGAGGCGGTCCTCTCCGTAACAGCCGAGGATGTCCTCGCCGCCGCAGATCGCCGACAGCTGCGAGGGCGGCGCAAGGTACACGGAGACGAGCGACAGCTCCGGCCCGTGCACGAGCGACGCGAGGAAATCCGCCCAACGCTGGTTCGCCGCTTCGTCGACGGCGTACGCGTCGGAGGAGTAGATCGTCACGTGCTCGTTCGTCCGCGTCGTGTACTCGCCGCCCCAGAATCCCGCCGGTGCGTCCAAACGACGCAGCATTGCGTCGCGAATGACCAACGGCCCGGCCGCGATCTCGGCGCGGCTCGGCCGATCGAGCGTTTGCTTCGAGGCCGCCCCCGCAGGCGCAGCGACGAGGATCAGCGCTGAAAGACAGATGACCCACACGCGGACGGTCACGCCGCGTCAGTGTGGCACACGCCTGGAACTACCGGCGAATCAGTGCGAGCCTCAGGCGAGCGGTACGAGCACCGTGGCGCAGAATGCCGCGGCGATGCACGCCGCAGCACCGGAGGCGGCGAGCACGTACACGCGCTTGCGCGTCCCGAGCAGGAACACGCCGGCTGATCCGCACGCGATTCCCGCGGCAGTCTCGACGGCGTGGAACGCAATGCCGGTCGCGAGCGCCTGTTGGAGCCCGACGCCGTGAGCCTGCAACGCCATCGCGACGGCGCCGCTCGTGATGCCCAGGTTCCCCGAGAGTGGGATGAGGCCGGCGAGATCGAGCGCGGGGAGGACGATCAGCGCCGCGAGCACCGGACTGGGGACGCCGAGCGCTGCCGCGACCGCGGTTGCGCCGAGGAAGCGTGCACCGGTCGCAACCGCGATCCAGCCGGCGATCCGCGCGCCTGCCGCCGGGGAGCGCCCGATCTCCCGGACCGCGTCGAGCAGGTGCGCGACGTGGTTCCGCGGGTTCCGATTCCGCGTTGCGAGTGCGACGACCGCGGTCACGACGCCGACGGCGCCGACGATGAACACGAACCGGAGCGGGACGGCTCCGACGGCGGCGGCACTGGCGACGATGACTCCGAAAACGATCAGGCGCATCGCGGCGATCACCGCGAAGACGCCGCCCATCCGCCACGCGCGATTCTCCTTCTCGAGCCCTCGCGCGAAGAGCGTCAACCGCACCGCCTCGCCGATCCGAATCGGCGCGAGGCTGTTGACCAGCGACCCGACCCCGTAGCGCGCCGCCGCGTCCGTACGCGTGAGCTTTCCACCGCACAGTCCAAGCGCGGACCGCCAGACCGACGAGCTCGCCAGCAACGAGCCGACGAAACAGAACGCGGCCAGCCACAGCCAGATCGGGCGTGCGTCCTCGAGGCCTCCGAGTGCGAAGCGGACCTGCCGTGCCGCGATTCCCGCCACGACGGCGGCGAGGGCGAGAAACACGCAGGCCGCCGCGAGGCTGCGACGAGATACCAGGGAGCGGAGGTCTAGCTGAAGGAGCACGGCTTCCTTTCGGACGCGAAACGGGTCTTTCTGTTTGTCGGGTTCGGACTACATTCCCTTGAATGCGAGGCGCAATCGCCGCCGGCCACCCGCTTACCGCCGAGGCGGGAGCAAGGGTGCTCCGCGAGGGTGGGAACGCGGTCGACGCGGCCGTGGGGGCGGCCCTCGTCTCCTGGGTAGCCGAGAGTACCCTCACCGGCCCCGGGGCGGGCGGGTTCATGCTCGTCCATCGGGCCCGCGACCACTCCACGCGGGTGCTCGACTTCTTCGTCGCCATGCCCGGTCTCGGCCTTCGCGGCTCGGCCCTGCGGGAGATGGAGGCGGTGGACGTCGACTTTTCCGGGGGCTCGACCCAGGTGTTCCGGATCGGCGCCGCTTCGTGCGCCGTGCCGGGGGCGGCGCTGGGCCTCGAGGAAGCGCACCGCGCATACGGGACGCTGCCGTGGGCAGAGCTCTTCACGCCGGCGATCGAGCTCGCGCGCGCCGGCGTCGAGCTGACGCGGGGACAGGCGTACCTGCACGCGATCCTGGATCTGATCCTCCGGCACACACCGGAGAGCCGTGCGGTCTACGAGCTCGGCGGCGAGCGGCTCGTCGCGGGCGACAGGCTCGTTCAAACGGATCTCGCGCGGACACTCGAGCTGCTGGCCGAGCGGGGCGCGAAGGAGCTGTATGGCGGCGACCTCGCACGCGCGATCGTCGACCACGTCCGCAAGAGCGACGGTTCCATCACACGGCGTGACCTGGCGGAGTACCGGGTCGTTCGCCGCCGTCCGGTGACGACTGAGTTCCGCGGTCACGAGTATCTGTCGAACCCGCCGCCAAGCGCCGGCGGGATTCTGATCGCGTTCGGGCTCGGGCTTCTCGACGACGCCGGCGGTCCGGGCAGTGCCGAAGCGATCGACGCGTTGGCCCGCGTGATGCGCGAGCAGGCGCATGCGCGAGAAGAGAACTTCGACCGCGCGCTGCGGCGAGGCGGGCTGGCGAAGCTGCTCGAGGAGCGTGCCGGCGTCGTTCGCGGCACGACCCACATCTCCGTCGTCGACGAGCGCGGCAATGCGGTCGCGCTGACCGCGTCCACCGGCGCGGGCTCGGGCATCGTCGTCCCGGGCACCGGCATCCATCTGAACAACATGCTCGGCGAGTTCGACCTGCCGAAGCCGCCGCGTGCGGGTGAACGGCTGTCCTCGGGGATGAGCCCGTCGCTCGTGCTGCACGACGGGTATCCGAGGCTCGTCGTCGGGAGCGCCGGCTCGCTGCGCCTCCGCGGTGCGGTGATGCAGATCGTCGTTAACGTCGTGCAGCACGGCCTCGGCGTGAGTGACGCGATCGAGCGGCCGCGCGTCCATCTCGAAGGCGAGCATCTTCACTGCGAGGGCGGGCACGATCCCGCGGAGCTCGACAAGCTGGAGGCGATGGGGTGGGACGTTACGCGCTGGCGCCGGCAGAACCTCTACTTCGGCGGCGCCGCGGCGGTCGAGAGGACGGATGAGGGGACGCTCGCTGCGGCCGGCGATCCGCGGCGAGGCGGTGCGGGCGTGGTCGTGCAGTGACATTCGTCGTCCGTGCAGCTGATCCGGGCGATGCGCAGGAGTTGAAGCGGCTGGGCGACGAGGTCGCTGCCGAGCCCGAGGGGTGGCTTGCGACGCAGGACGGGTGGCGCAGCGTCGGTGACGAGCGCCGCTACCTGCGCGCGATCCGGCGCTACCCGCATGCGGCGGTGTTCGTCGCGGAGGCGGAGGACGGAACGATCGTCGGCCGGCTGTCGATCGCGCGCGACCAGCACCCTGCGAGTCGCCACGTCGCGGATCTCGGCCTGATGGTCGTGCAGTCCCACCGGCGACAGGGGATCGGCCGCTCGCTGCTCGCCGCCGCCGCGGACTGGGCGCGCGAGAACGACGTCCGCAAGCTCGAGCTGCACGTGTTCCCGTACAACCAAGCGGCGATCGCGCTGTACCAGCGCTTCGGCTTCGTCCAGGAGGGCTATCGCAAGCAGCACTACCGCCAAGGCAATGCGTACGTCGACGCCCTCCTGATGGCGTACGAGCTCTAAGAGTCACGCGCGCGCGCCCCCGCCCGGGTGGGGACATCACCCACCACCCTCAACGTCGATCGTACCGGGGAAGTGCGCGCGCGTCTGTGCCGGATCGGAAACAACTCTTCGACGCGTTGCGAGCCGCTATGTGAAGCCGTGCGCGCGAACGCCGACGTGCCGCGTAAACCGCACCTGACCTAACCTGCGTGCTCGGCCGCTTCGGCCTGCAGCCGAGCGTCCTGCGCCCGAATGCGCCGGCCCCACTCGACGAGCTCCGCTTCGGCGTTCGTCAGCTGCCGGTCGCGATCGTCCAGCCGCGCCTCGCGCTCGTCCAGCTCTTGTTCGCGGAGCAGGATCTGCTTTGCCTCCCGCTCGCGCCCCAGCAGGACGTCCTCCTGCTCTCCGAGCCCGGCGATCGCCGACTCGATCCAGGCGGCGCGTTCGTCGAGCTGGGCGGCCAGCTGATCGAGCTCGTCGCGCCGCTGCCGCAATGACTGCTCCCGCTTGCCGAACGACGCCGCTCGCGCCTCCGCCTCACGCACGTCGCGGCTGCGATGGGAGAGCTGCGTCTCGGTGACCGCGGCCTTCGCCGCCCGGCGATTCAAACGCTCCTCCGACGCGCGCAGACGCGCCTTGTGCTCCTTGACCGCAAGCTCGCGCTCCGTGGCGGCGACCTCCCGCCGCGCGACGGCGTCGATCTGCTCCTGCAGCTCGCGTTCGCCTCGCTCGACCGCCTTGCGCCGGCGCTCGACGTCCTCGAGCGCCGCCGCACGCTTGTCGAGCTCCGACAGGAATGCCTTCTGGATCCGCGCTTCTGACGCGGTCTCGTCCAGCCGCCGAGCGAGCTCGTCCGCACGTTCTTCCAGGTCCCCGACCTGGCGCTCACGCTCCGCCAACGCCGCCTCGGCAGCCGTGAGCCACTCGCCCCGCTCGTCGAGCTCCGCCTGCAGCTCCGCGAGCTGCCGCGCTTGCTGCTCGACCGCGCGCTCGTCCGCGCGAAGCCGCTCCAGTCGCACCTCTCCCTCGCGCACCGCGCCCTCGCGGCTCCTCAGCGCGGCCTCCGCAGCCTCGATCCGCTCGGCGCGCCCGTCGAGCTTCCCCTCCTCGCCCGCGAGATCGTCGGCGCGCTCGCGGAGCTCCTCCGACAGCTCCCCGAGCCGCGCCGCCCGCTCGTCGAGCTGAGCCGTCCGCCGGTTGACCGTCTCGTTCAGCCGCCGCTCCCGCTCGGCGAGGGCGGCCAAGGCCTCCGCGACGTCCGGCTGCATGGTCATGGAAGAAGTCTCACGGCCCGGGAAGACGGCGCGTACGCTGCCCAAGTGCCATGTTGGACGCGCCGGGGCCGCTTTCCTCCACCGGTCGGGCTGGGCGCAAGTTTACGAGTTGAAACGCGTCTCCTTAAGCGTGAGACGGCTTATTGCGGCAGCCGTCCTGGCTCTCGGCTTGGCTGCGGCAGCCACGGCCGGAACACCGGCCCAGAACCAGGGCTGCGGCGCGGGGACGCTCGTGCTCAACGTCCACTACCTCGTCCAGAGCGACGTGGACACGGGCACCCGCGGGAACAACTGGGCCTTCGACACGTACAACCGCACGGTGCGGGTGTGGCGGAAGGCGGCGGGGCGGTTCTGCGCGGCGTCGAACTACACGGGCCAGTTCGCGACGATCGCGGGCGCGAGCCCCGGCGGCAAGACCTCGATCCCGGCGGGTATCCGCGGGACGCTGAAGGGCCAGTCGACGACCACCTTCCGCGGAACCCAGAAGCTGCATCTGGCGACGCGCGGCGACCTCGGGACGAAGGACTTCCTGTGCACGAGCGCCGACACGAAAGGCCAGTGCGCCGGGACGTACGACTGGCTGAGCGCCTACTTCACGAGCGCGGACAACTTTGGAAGCTTCAACTACGTGCGCTACGAGTTCACCTATCACGCCACGGACGCCGGCAAGGGCACGTGGAGGGACAAGCTCGTTGGCGGCAAGTACCGCAGCGCAGGCGACATTCGCCCGCTGAACAAGAAGTAAGGGACGACCAGAGGGGGCATCAAGGGTCTGGCCCTTCGGGTCAGACCCTTTCTTTTGGTGCCGAACCGTCACAGACGCGTCACACGCGCCGCGGTTCAATGACCGAGTGGCATCGCCGACCGTCCGTCAGATCTACGCCCTCGCCGCAGCGCTGTGCGAGCGCCTCGGGGAGGAGTTCCCGGAGACGCGGGAAGGAGCGTCGGCAACGATCGAACGCCTGAGGATGGAGAACGGCCATCCAGCGCCGCGACTCGAGGACACGCCGTCCCGCCCGCGTGGGAAGAGACGACGTCGCGATCGCGCCGCGAGTGACGTCGCACAGAGACTCGCTGCGGAGATGGAGTGACGACGCTTACCGCGGCTGCAGAATCTGCGCGAGAACGGCCGAGTAGTCGCGGTCGCCCAGGCCGGCGTCATCCGCTTCTCTGAACCACGACCGCGCCGCCTCGACGACGCGCAGATCGGTCCCCGCCGCGGCAGCTGCGTCTGCGATCAGGTCCGCGTCCTTCCGCGCGAGTGAGAGCGCGAATCGAGGTGGGTACTCGCCCGTCTCGATCGCTTCACGCCGTCGCTCCGCCTGCGCGCCCAGAGCCGTCGCGGAGAGGACTGCGAACGCCGCGTCGCGCGACAGGCCCAGAGCCTGCGCGAGCCCGATCGCTTCGCCGAGGACGGTGATCGTTCCGATGAGTGTCGTATTCGCGACCAGCTTGGCCGCCGCACCGGCGCCGAGCGGACCGACGTGAGTTGGAGAACCGAGCACGGACAGGAGTGACGTCCACCGTTCGACCAGGGAGTCCGGCCCGCCGACGAAGACGTGCAGCGTTCCTGACTCTGCCTCGGCCAGGCTCCCGAGCACCGGCGCGTCGAGCAAACCTGTCCCCTCCGGCAGCACGGACGCGAGTCGCGACACGGCGGCCGGCCCGACGGTGGACATGTCGATGATCGTGGTCGAGCGGTCGGCGCCCGCGGCGACGCCGTTCGGCCCTTCGGTCACCTCCAGCAACGCCTGCGGGTTCGCGACCATGGTGATCACGACCTCGGCCCGGCGCGCGGCGTCGGCGGGGCTCTCCGCCAGCGTCGCTCCGAACTGGACGAGCTCAGCAGCTCTCGCGGCAGTCCTGTTCCAGACGATCAGCTCATGGCCCGCGCCGACGAGACGACGGGCGATGCGACTCCCCATCGCGCCGAGCCCAAGGAAGGCGACCGCGCTCACCGCGCCATCTTGACCTGGCTGGGCGCGCGCGGTCGCACACGATGCCTTCGCCGCTAGACCGGCTGGCCGACGCGCTGCGCGAGCTTCTTCGTCGCGTCGCGCGCCTTCTTGAGCGTCGCCTGCTCCTGCTCCAGGTTCTCGTGGAACAAGGCGACGATGTCCTCTTCGCCCATCCCCTCGGCGTGCGTGATCAGCACGTCGTAGACGGCGATCTCGTGCGCCTCGGTCTCGACAACGCCGGCGAGGATGACCGCGTCGTTGAGCGAGTCGTCGACGTTCTTCAGGTTCTGCTCGCCCTCCTGCTCGAGCCCCTCGATCGTCGGGCTGGGCTGCGACTCGGGCTCGACCCCGAGCGCCGAGAAGGCGCGCTTGAGGTTGTGAACCTGCTGTTGGGTCTCGCGAAGGTGCTGGCGAAGGTTCTGCTTGAGCTGCGGGTCGTTCGCCTTCTCCGCAATTTCCTCGAGCATCCGGAGGATCGTCTTCTCCATCGTCAGCGCGGCGCCCAGCTTGTGGACGAACAGCTCGCGCGGACTCTCGATCTTGGCCATCTGGCCCCTTTCTGTGGGTTCCGTTCGGGCTACCCGGCTGGAACCGATGCAAACGCCTGGAATCCGCTACGAGCGATCAATGCTTTCGGGCCTGGGCGGATGCTAGGTAGCTGAGGCCGTCCACTCGCGCACGTCGGTCACGTCGACCGCCAGCACGGGGCCGTCGGGCGGCTCGGTGCGGTACTGCGGGTACTTCTCGCTCAGCAGGGCAAGCGCGCGCTCCCGTTCCTTGCCGTCGTCGAGCACCCGCGCGCGGCCGCGGACGCGGATCCACCACAGCCGGCTCCAGTCGTCCTCGTAGTGGTCGACGAGGATCGTCACGTCCGGGCGCGTACGCGCGTTCTCGATTCGCCGCAGCGTCTGCGAGCGCTTCGGTTTCCGGTCGACCGCCGAGTAGAGCGTGTCGCCGTCGAGCGCGAACACGATCGGGACGAGATGCGGCCGCCCGTCCGGATCGATGGTCGCCAGCCTCGCCACCCGCGCCGCGGTTAGTCTCGCGTCGTGCACTTCGGCGTCATCCTGCCGAACTACGGCAAGGGCTCGTCGCCCGACGCCGTCCGTCGCACCGCCGAAGCCGCCGAGGAGCTCGGCTTCGACTCCGTCTGGACGACCGAGCACATCATCGTCGGCCCCGAGGGCGTCGATCCGTACGGGCGCGTGTACGACCCGCTCGTCACGCTCGGGTGGATCGCCGGGTGGACGGAGCGGATCGGGCTCGGCACGTCGATCGTGCTCGTGCCGCTGCACAATCCGATGCACCTGGCGAAGCAGGTCGCAACGCTGCAGGAGCTCTCGCGCGGCCGCTTCACGCTGGGCGTCGGCATGGGCTGGCACAAGGACGAGTTCGACTTCATCGGCGTCGAGTTCGAAGGCCGCGGCCGACGTGCCGACGAGGCGATTCGCCTGATGCGGGCGCTCTGGAAGGGCGAGCAGGACTTCGACGGCCAGTACTGGTCGTTCCACGACGCGACCTCGGAGCCGCATCCGTCGCCACTGCCGGAGATCTGGGTGGGCGGCAGCTCGGATCGCGCGCTGCGACGTGCGCGCGAGCTCGGAGATGCGTGGCATCCGTCCCGCGGCTCCGACGCCGACCATGTCCGGCGAATCAAAGAGCGGTACCCGGACCTCCGGGCGATCCCGCGAACGTCGCCGGAGAAAGTCGAGGCGATGCTCGCTGCGGGCGCCGAGGGAGCGGTGATCCAGTTCCCGGACGAGGCGGCGATGCGCGACTTCGCGCGCAATCTTCCGCGTGGTCGTTAGGGGAGGGCGGCGGCAAACGCCGCGAGCGTGCGGCTGACGTCGTCATCGGTCGTCGCCCAGTTGCTCACGGAGATGCGGATCGCACGCCGTCCCTGCCAGACCGTCCCGCTCATCCACGCCTCGCCCGACGCCTGGACCGCTGCGAGCACGGCTTCCGTCTCGTCGTCGCTCCCGAAGCGGAAGAGCACTTGGTTCAGCACCACGTCGTTCAGCACCTCGCAGCCGGGCAGACGCGCCAATTCGTCTCCGAACCTGCGAGCGTGGGCGCACGCTTCAGCGACGAGCTTCGCCACGCCGCTCCGCCCGAGCGACCGCAGCGCTGCGTAGACCGGGAACCCGCGAGCGCGGCGCGAGAACTCGGGGTTCCAGTCCAACTGGTCGCGCGGCCCATGCTCCTCGGCTTGGATGAGATACGCGGCCTGCGTTCCCATCGCTTTCCTGTGCGCGTCGGGGTGACGGCAGAAGGCGAGTCCCGAGTCGTACGGCACGTTCAGCCACTTGTGGGCGTCCGCCGCCCAAGAGTCCGCGCGCTCGACGCCGGTCAAAAGATGACGCAGCGACGGTTCTGCAGCCGCCCAGATCCCGAAAGCCGCGTCGACGTGGAGCCAGGCGCCGTGTTGCGCGGCAGCGTCAGCAGCCTGGTCGAGCGCGTCGAACGCGCCGGTATTGACCTCGCCTGCCTGCACGCAGACGATCGTCGGCCCGTCAGTCCGCTCGAGCGCCGAACGCAGCGCGTCCGGAACGATTCGGCCTTGATCGTCGGCGGAAATCACATCGACGGCTGCCGTGCCAAAGCCAAGGAAGCGGAGCGCACGGTCGATCGTCACATGCCGCTGGGCACCTGCTAGCACGCTGATACGCGGAGCACCGAAGAGCCCGTCACGCTCGACGTCCCAGCCGTGCGCGGCGAGGACGTGGTGACGTGCTGCGGCGAGACAGGTTACGTGCGCCATCTGGCAACCCGTGACGAAGCCGAACGAGACGCCCTCAGGGAGCCCGAACAGTTCCCGCATCCACTCGCCGGAGACTTCTTCGACGATGGCCGCAGCAGGCGCCGGCGCAAACAGTCCTGCGTTCTGGTCCCAGGCGGAGGTGAGCCAGTCGGCTGCCAGCGCGACCGGAATGCTCCCACCGAGCACGAAGCCGAACCAGCGACCGCTCGGCATCCCGGCGATTCCGGGATCGGCTGCGCGCGCGAGCTCCGCGATCACTTCGATCGGGGAGGTTGATTCCTCGGGGAGCGGCCCGCCAAGCGCCCGACGAAGCTCGTCCACGTCGACCGCCGGCAGCACCGGCCGCTGCGGGAGCGACTCGAGGAACTCCGCCGCGGTGGAGGACGTGAAGTCCAGTAACTCGCGCAGCTCGCCCATGATGCGACCCTACCCGAGAGGAGGCAGATGGAAAGCGGCGCGCAAACCTGGCACTACGGCCTGATCGCGAAGTGGTGGTCGGAGTTCAACGACGACTTCCGGCCGCACGAGATCCCGTACTTCCAGAGGTACATCGAGCGCGACGGTCAGCCGGCGCTCGACGTCGCATGCGGGACCGGCCGCTTGCTTCTTCCCTATCTTCGAGCCGGCCTGGACGTTGACGGCTGCGACGTCTCCCCGGACATGGTCGCGTTCTGCCGCGAGAAGGCTGAGCGCGAAGGGTTGTCGCCGACACTCTGGGCGCAGCCGATGCACGAGCTGGATCCGCCGCGGAAGTACAGGACGATCTACGTGTGCGGCGCGTTCGGACTCGGGAGCACGCGCGAGCAGGACTTCGAGGCGCTGCGCCGCTTCCGCAAGCATCTGGAGCCAAGCGGAACGCTGCTCGTCGACATCGAGGTTCCAAATGCGGACGCCGAGCTCTGGCGCTACTGGCTGAAGGACGAGCGCGCGTCGCTCCCGGAAGCCGCGAGCCGGCCGGGGTCGCTAAGGCCTGCCTCCGACGGAACCGAAATGGGCCTGCGCTCGCGGGTCGTCGAGCTAGATCCGCTGGCGCAGCGAGTGACGTACGAGATGCACGCCGAGCAGTGGCGCGACGGAACGCTCGAGGCCGAAGAGGACCACGTCCTGAACATCGGCCTGTACTTCAGGAACGAGCTGCTCCTGATGCTGGAACGAGCCGGCTTTGCCGACGTCGTCGTCGAGGGCGACCACAACGACGCGCCGGCGACGAGCGACGACGGTTTCATCGTGTTCGTTGCGAAGAAGCCGGCATGACTGAGGACAGGGGTCAGACCCTCCCGGTCTGACCCGCCTTTGGGAGCTACGGTCAGTCGCCGCGCCGGCGGATCTCGTCGGCGAGCACGCGGTATTCGGTCCCCATCAGTTTGTCCTTCGTCCGTCCCGACGCATCCTTCATTGCGATGAGATGATCAAGTGAGGCAAAGTGGATGAGGCGCCCATTGACCTCTCGCCGCGCCGCTGCCTTTCTGAGTGCCGGGTAAGGCGGAGCGCCGTTGAGATCCGAGAGAAGGTCGAAGGCACCGTAATCGGTCATGAACGTGAAGTGCGAACCGTTCTCGATGGTTCTCGCGTCGAGTTGGAACGGAACCTCCGCGGGTGCTCCCCGAAGCTTTGCGTTGACCTCGCGAAGAACCGTGATGATCTTCTCGATGTTTTCGCGACTGCGCTCGTAGGCGATGTCGAGGTCATAGGTGGGATACGACGACCCGTGCGCCCCGCCGGCGACGCCACCGATGACGACGAAATCGACGTCGGCGTCAGCGAGCCGTCCGAGGAGAGGGAGCGGGTCGAACTGATCAGACTCGGTTGGCACGCTGGATCTCGAGCACCTTCCGCGCCCACGCAGCCTGATAGCTGATCCGGTCTGTCACGGACCGACGGAGGTTCTGCTGGAGAAGCGTGCGATCGTGCCCGTAGTCGGTTGCGTGGGTGTCGAGGACGAGCTCCTCGCTCATCAGATCTAGCAACGCCCGTAGCGTGTCGACCGAGGGGGAGACAACGTCGCGCTCGATCCGGGAAATCGCCGCCTGGGACGTGCGAGCACGCGCTGCGAGCTGGACTTGCGTCAGCCCGTGCCGCCTGCGCGCGTCGCGGAGGAGCTCTCCCGTTGTCACAGCCCGCACTATATCTGATCTGATGTATCCGAGCATCGCTGACGGCTTGACCTAGGGCCGCCGCAGCGCCACTCTTCGGCGCGATGAGCGCCTCGGCCGACGTTGTCGTTGTCGGTGCCGGCCAGGCCGGGCTCGCTGCGAGTCACGAGCTCACGCAGGCAGGGGTCGAGCACATCGTGCTCGAGCGGGGCCGCGTCGGGCAGACGTGGCGCGATCGCTGGGACAGCTTCTGTCTCGTGACGCCGAACTGGAGCCTTCAGCTACCCGGCCACCTGTACGCCGGCGACGATGCGGACGGGTTCATGGTCCGCGACGACATCGTCGCGTACCTCGAGCGGTATTCAGCGAGCTTCGGCGCGCCGGTGCGCGAAGGAGTGGCCGTCACCTCCCTGCACGCGCAAACCGACGGCGCCTTCCTCCTCGAGACGTCGACTGGCCCGATCGCTGCGAAGTCGGTCGTTCTGAGCACGGGGGCGTATCAGCGCCCGCACCGACCCGCCGGAGCGGCCGCGCTTCCCGCCGACCTGCTGCAGATCGACGTCGAGGACTACCGCAACCCTGCGGAGCTTCCGCCCGGCGCCGTGTTGGTGGTCGGCAGTGGCCAGTCGGGGTGCCAGATCGCGGAGGAGCTGCGCGAAGCCGGTCGCGACGTCTTCCTCGCCTGCGGCCGGGCGGGCTGGGCGCCGCGCCGGCTTGGCGAGCACGACCTTTTCTGGTGGCTCCAGGAGACGGGCGAGCTGGACGAAGCCGTGCAGGCGCTGCCGAGCCCGGCGGCCCGGCTGCTAGGGAACGTCCAGGCGAGTGGACACGGCGGCGGCCACGACCTCCACTACCGGACACTCCAGCAGCTGGGCGTCACGCTCCTCGGCCACTTCCTCGGCGCCGACGGTCATCGGGCTCGATTCGCGCCCGATCTCGGCGAGACCGTGGCCTGGTCCGATCAGCGGAACGGGATGCTCATGGACAAGATTCGAAAGCTGGCGGACGAGCGCGGAATCGGACCGCTCGAGATCCTGGACCCGCAGCCGCTCGACGCCGAGTCACCCCAGGAGGTCGACCTGAGTGGGTTCGGCGCCGTCGTCTTTACGTCCGGGTTCCGGCCGGACTACGAGTCGTGGGTGAGATGCCCGGGCGCGTTCGACGAATTTGGGTTCCCAGTCCACGAGGACTGCGCGAGCACGGTCGCTCCGGGCCTCTACTTCGTGGGCGTCCACTACCTGCGCAAGCGCAAGTCGTCGCTCCTCATCGGCGTGGGCGAGGACGCCGCCATCGTCGCGCGGAAGATCGCAGGTCGAGTCACGCTTTCGTCCTCAGCGTCGCGGTCTTAATCGTCACAGAGTCGGGACGATCGAGCGAAGCGGCTCTTGCTTCGATCTCTTTGTGACAGGTGACGAAGCGACTCAGCTGGCGGCGGCGATCGACCTCGACGTCGACGACATCGGGATCTGCCTCGCGTGTCTCAGCTTCGTGTCGTTCGCGCTCGATTCCGGAAACGAACGGAAGATCGCCGCTGAGATCACACGGATCGCCCCGGATCTCTGGGTCGAAGGACTCGCGCAACCCGTGCGCGTAGCGCTCCAGCGCGCATGGGAGCGCGGCGTCGCAAACGCGGGCGCGGCGATCGTCGAGGTCAAGGCGAACGGCC
>JBASRJ010000396.1:0-2867 GCA_049273785.1 Gaiellaceae bacterium
GTGCGGAGGAGCTCAAGTCACTCGGTTGTCACGAGCGCGCGCTGGGCGAGTTGCGCACCGAGGCGCCCGAGCTCGCGCCGCTCTGCGACCGCCTCGCCGAACACGGAATTGCGGATTCGATCGTCCACGGCGACCTGCACCACGGCAACATGCTCGTCGTCCACGACCGCGTCGCCGTGATCGACTGGTCGGACGCCGCGATCGGGCACCCGTTCCTCGACCTTGCGCCCCTCCTGAGGTTCGGCGAGAGGCAACGCGACGCGCTCGTCGCCGCGTACGTCGAGTCCTGGCCGAGCGATGACCTCCGCGACGCTGCGGCGATCGGCGAAGCGCTCGGCTGCGTGTATCAGGCGATCAGCTATCGCGCGATCAACGCGGCGTTCGAGCCCGGCGATCGCTGGCTGTTCGCGGACCAGCACGGCAAGTGGATGGAGCGCGCCCACCGGCTCGCGAATCGTCTCCTCTAGGAGATCAGCGGATCGTGCCGCCGAGCGCCCGAACGACCTCCTGGGCCGACTTCTTGTCCTTCTTCGGCACGTCGAACTCCCACGAGACACCGTTCGTGAAATCGATCTTGAGGTGGGAGAGCATGACGCCCTTGTCGAGCTCGGCAGACGTGACCTCCGTCCTCGGCGAGCGGGCGAGGACTTCATCGCTGATCTTCATCTTGAGCATGCCCGTATCCGTCTTCACGAGCGCAACCTCGTCCGCGGTCACGGCGACGTACCCGACCCTGCCGAAGTTCGGGACGTCAGGCACACCCTGATACGCCGGCCCGGTCTTCATCTTGGCGGCAAAGGTCCCGACGGCTCCGCCGGCGACCTGACCGGCCACTGCTGCCGTCACCTTCTTCGTCATCCCCTTTGGGTTGACGAAGGCGCCGGCGACCTCTGGCGCGCCGAGCGCGTGTGACGCGTCCGCAGCCATCTCACCCTCCTTCGGTCGAATGCCGCGTTGCGACTCTAGCGCTGTGCGAAGCGGCACAGCCGCGACACATTCCGGTACCGGTGCCTGGCACCGGGACTCGCCGAGCGGACGTGCCGAAAAACGCTGCCTGGCACCGGGACTCGGCTGTGAGGAACGCGGCGACTACTCGGCGACCGCGCAGCTTCGCCTTCTCAGCTGTGGAAAGAAGGTCACGGCTTCTCGACAGTCCGTAACACTTCCGCGCCGGTGCCTGGCACCGGTACGGGCGGAACGGACGTGTCCGGGCGTTCTAACGACTAGCGCGCGGAAAGGCGGACCAGCCGGGATACACCGCCGTTGCGCCAAGCTCCTCTTCGATCCTGAGCAGCTGGTTGTACTTCGCCACCCGGTCCGTGCGCGACGGGGCGCCCGTCTTGATCTGGCCGACGTTCGTCGCGACCGCGAGGTCGGCGATCGTCGTGTCCTCCGTCTCGCCGGAGCGGTGCGACATCACCGACGCGTAGCCGTTCGACCGCGCGAGGTCGATCGCCGCCAGCGTCTCCGTCAGCGTGCCGATCTGGTTCACCTTCACCAGGATCGCGTTCGCAACGCCCTCGTCGATCCCGCGCTGCAACCGATCCGGGTTCGTCACGAACACGTCGTCGCCGACGAGCTGGATGCGCTCGCCGAGCCGGTGCGTCAGGTTCTTCCACGCGTCCCAGTCGTCCTCGGCGACGCCGTCCTCGACGGAGACGATCGGGAAGCGTTCGGACAGGCCGGCGTAGAAGTCCGCCATCGCCGCGCCGTCCGCCTCGCGGCCTTCGAAGCGGTAGGCGCCGTCGCGGAAGAACTCCGACGCGGCGGGATCGAGCGCGATCGCCACGCGTTCGCGATGGCCGACGCGCTCGGCCGCCTCGAGCACAGCCTCGATCGCCTCTTCACTCGACGCGAGGTCCGGTGCGAAGCCGCCCTCGTCGCCGACCGCGGTCGCCAGCCCGCGCTCGTGCAGGACGTTCTTCAGCGAGTGAAACGTCTCCGCGCCGATCCGCAACGCCTCCGCGAACGAGTCGGCCCCGGCGGGGACGATCATGAACTCCTGCAGGTCGATCGAGTTCTGCGCGTGCGCGCCGCCGTTGATCACGTTCATCATCGGCACGGGCAGCGTGCGCGCGTCATCGCCGCCGAGCGAACGGAAGAGCGACAGACCGCGCTCCGCCGCGGTCGCCTTCGCAACCGCGAGGGAGACGCCGAGGATCGCGTTCGCTCCGAGCCGACCCTTGTTCGGCGTCCCGTCGAGCTCGATCAGCCGCCGGTCGAGCGGCTCCTGGTCGGCGGCATCCATCCCGCGCACGGCGTCCGCGATCTCGCCGTTCGCATTCGCGACCGCGCGTGTAACGGCCTTGCCGCCGAATGCCTCGCCGCCGTCGCGCAGCTCGACCGCCTCGTGCACGCCGGTCGACGCGCCCGACGGCACCGCCGCGCGACCGAACGCGCCCGACTCGAGCCGGACGTCGACCTCGAGCGTCGGGTTCCCGCGCGAGTCGAGGATCTGGCGCGCGTGGACGGAGCGGATCGCAGTCATTCGAACGCCGTCTTCGCGCGGTCGAAATAGCGGTCCTGCTCGTCGAGGTCGAGTGCCGTCCACGTCTTCCCTTCCTTGGCCGCGAACTGCTCGGCGCGCTCGACCCGATCGACGAAGCGGCGGGTCATCGCGCGCAGCGCGAGCTCGGGATCGACGTTCACGCGCCGCGCGACGTTGACCGCCGCGAAGAGCACGTCGCCCATCTCCTCGAACACGTGCGCGGGCGGCTCCGTCTCCGGCGCCGTCTCGCCCGCCTCCGCGAGCGCCTCCTTCAGCTCGCGCACCTCGTCGTCGAGATCGGCGAGCCGCAGGCGTACGCGATCTACCGCCACAACCCGAAGTGGGACGAGGGCTCGTCGGCGGCGCAGCTCGGTGTGAT
>JBASRJ010000003.1:0-2935 GCA_049273785.1 Gaiellaceae bacterium
GCGAACTCCTGCTGGCCGTGGGTCGGGTCGTCGGTGGGATCCAGGTCGATCGTGATCCGCGTGGAGCGCCCGTGCAGACGCCGCCGCTGCTGCGCGATCACGGTGTCGGCCAGCACGTGGGTCATGGCGCGCAACTCGCGCGCGCTCACCGCGTTCTCGAACCGCGACAGCGTGGGCTGCGAGGCCAGCCCGAGCCCCGTGAGAGGATCGCGGCCTACCACCAGCTTGTGGATCGGGTCGTGCACCAGCCGGGCGGCATCGTTGCAGTCGGCGTAGCCTCCGCACAACCCGAAGATCCGCTGCTGGAGCAACTCGATCGTCTCGTGCAGAACCTTGCCGGGTTCCCGCCCATCGTCGAGGCAGGCGGCCAACCGCCCGGTCAGGCCCAGCTGGGTGTCCAGGGCCTTGACCAGCAGCAAGCCACCGTCGGTACTGGCGTCCGGCAGGTCGAAGCGGGCGACGACCGGCTTCGCAAACCCGTCGCCCTGGAAGGTCACTTGGGTTATACAGTCTGTAGCCATCGAGCCTCCTCAACTGCGTGCCTCGAAGCGCGTCGACACCGCTTCTATAGCACCGGCGAGTGGCTCGGTGGCTCTTCTCTTTCATCTTTCGCGAATTTTCCAGGTTAGATAGTAGTCACGAGCCCGTTTCTCGAGGTCGCCCTCACGATCAGGCCAGAGCGCCGTCGCGATTTCTTTGAAGGTCTTCCCTTCCGAATCGGCTCCGCTGGTATGAGCGCCAAGATGAGGACGGCGGTCTGCTCGGGCTCTTCAGATGAAGGTCGCGCTCTACGCTCGCGTGAGCACCGAAGGCCAAGATCCTGAGGTCCAGCTCGCGGCCCTCCGCGCCCACGTCGCCAACCGCGGCTGGCAGGTTATCGAAGAGTTCATCGATCGCGGCTATTCCGGTACGAAGGAACGCCGGCCGGCACTGGACCGGCTCATGCGCGCAGCCTGGGCGGGTCAGCTCCAGACAGTGCTGGTCTGGCGGTTCGATCGATTTGCGCGCTCGGTGAAACATCTCGTCACGGCGCTCGACATTTCGCGGCCTGAACGTCGCGTTCATCTCACTACAAGAGCAGCTCGATACCTCCAGCCCGAATCGGCCAAGCGATGTTCACGATCATCGGCGCCATGGCCCAGCTCGAGCGCGACATCATTCGCGAGCGCGTGACGGCGGGTCTCGACCGCGCGCGGGCACGCGGCAAGACCCTTGACAGGCCTCGCGTTCAGGTCGACATCGAGACAATCCGCCAGCTCCACTCGGCCGGTCACTCCCTCGGTGCGATCGCGCGCCGCGTGCGCTGCAGCCGTGCAACCCTTCGACGGCGCCTCCGGACCGCAGCGACACTCGAGGAGCGATATGGGCCTTGAGGGCCGGTTCGGCGCTGGGGCAGGCCCGGCCAAAATCCCCGAGGCGAGTCTTGACCCATGGGTCGTGCCTCCTGATACTTGGCCTCGGCGAAAACGTGGCCGTGGCTCGGGCCGGAGGACCGGCGTCATGGCTCAACCGCTTTACGAATACGTCGAGCAGTTCTGTGTCTACCAGCGCAAACAGAAGGGCAAGACGGAGGGAGGTGTCCGGACCTACCGCTGGAACCTGGAGCACTTCATGACCTTCACCCGCAACCGCGAGAGACGGGCCGCGCGCGTGAGCGATCTGAACCCCGACACAATCCAGGCATGGATGGACGAGATGGCGAGCGACGATCTCGCCCTGAGCACCATGCGCTCCCGGCAGTCCACGCTTTCTAGCCTGTGCAGCTGGCTCTTGAAGCGCAGCGTTCTCTCGGCCAACCCAGTGGCCAAGCTCGACCGCCCCCCACATCGAAAGGACACCCCGCGACAAGTGCCCAGCCCCGATCTCATGGGACGAGCTCATCCGGGCCGCACGCGAGCGCCGACGTCCCCGGGATGTCGCCATCTTCCTGATCCTCCGCTTCACCGGCATGCGTCGCGAGTCGGTCGCGACTCTCCGCATCCGGAACATCGCCCCCGGCTGGGGGCTCCGCGGCGTCGTGGTCAAGGGCGGCAAGACGCGCGATATCCCCCTCCCCGCCGTGGTCACGCAGTACGTCGAGCAGTACGTCGAGCAAGTCGTCGCGAAAGAGAACGGCCCACTGATGCCCGACACGCCACTCTTCTGGTCGAGCTGGGGTCGACCGCGTCAAGGCAAGGCACGCACCCCGATGAGCGGCAAGAATATTTGGCGGCTCTGCAAGACCTACGGCCGGCTGATCGGCTACCCACAGCTTAAGCCACACGATCTCCGGCACGGCGTGGCGATGGAAGTCTACAACCAGCACCACGACCTCGAGCAGGTGCGGGCACTACTCGGACATTCGAGGATCGAAACGACACAGGTGTATGCCCGGATTCAACCGGCCGAGCTGAAAGCGGCCGTGAACTTTTACGAATCGCGAGCCTTGGAGGTGCTCAGCTAGGCGAGAACATCGCTGCGTGTTTTAGGAAGTTTTGGAAGTTCCTCAAGCACGAAGCGTTAAACACGAACGAAATCAACGTGGTGGCCCCAACGGGACTCGATCGAACTTGCAGAATTCAAGTACGCGATTTCATTGCGCGCTGAGTGGGTGCGCCTGTAGGTCGGGGCCGGTTGCGTGCCCGAGACGGTATTCCGCCGTCTCCGGCATGCGAGTGCGCGGGCGAAGTCGGCTCCGAGCCGGAAGTCGTCGGCCATCCGCGCCTCAACCTACCGCCCCTCCCCTTCGAATCAAGCCTGCCGCCAGCGGGCCAGCAAGCGGAATACGAAAGCTGAAGGACACGATCGACGAACCCGGAAGCTACTTGACACCGCCGCTCTTTTGCCAGATTCTCGCGGGCACCGCGCCAGCGGGAGTGTCCCTGAGGCCCTCGATGGCAATGGGAGGCAATCATGCGCCGGCTTTGGCCTGTCACTGCATCCTTCGGTGCCTTTC
>JBASRJ010000025.1:0-3667 GCA_049273785.1 Gaiellaceae bacterium
CCCATCGCTCGAGTTCGAACGCGCGCTGGATGAGTGCGTAGCCCTCGTCGTTGCCGCCGCGTCCCTCGCTCAGCGCGAGTCCCACGAGGGCGTGGACGAGACGTTCCGCGTCGTCAACCTCCTCCGCGAGCTCCGAGGCACGGCGCAGGTGCGTGGAGGCGCCGATGCGATCGCCGCGGAAATGACACAGCCATCCGAGGTCCGCCTCGATTCCGGCGAGGAGCGCGGGCTCGTCACCTGCCTCACGGCGCGCCTGCTCATATGTCTCGAGCCCGCCGGTCAGATCGTGCCCCAAGACCTGAATCGAACCGAACCGCGCGAGCGCGCGTGCGCGCTCGGGCCCGGCGCTCGAAATCTCGATTGCCGCGACGAAGAACGTGCGAGCTGCCTGCACGTCGCCCGCTTCGAACCGGAACTCAGCCGCATCGAGCATTCGCCGCCGCCGGTCCCCGCGATCGTTGGGGGGTGTCAGGCGAAGAGCCTGCTCGGAAAAATCGGCAGCGCCCTCGGGCGCTCCGCGACTGAGTGCCCTCAAAGCTGCCGCGTCCAGGATGGCGGCCACCTCAGTATCTGGACCGGCAGTAGCAACGGCGAGGTGTCCGGCCCGCTCGTCGACATCGGTAGTAAGAGCTGCCAGCCGCGCGTGCAGCTCGCGACGGCGTGACGCCGGTGCTTCCGAGTAGATGATCGAGCCAAGTAGCGGATGTGTGAATCGAATTCGCTCCCTTTCGATCTCGACGATGCCGGCGGCCAGCGCCTGATCGAGCCCGTCGGCGTCGGCGGCTCGGTCGCGGGCTGCGGCCTTTACGCGCTCGGCAGTTGGAAGCGCGAGCGCGGCGACGACCAGTCCGGCCTCGCGTGCCGAGTGAGGCAGTTGCTCGAGGCGGTCGCGCACGAGCTCGCGGAGGCTCTGCGGTACCGGAAACGGTTCACCGGGTGTGAGCTTGACTTCGCGGCGCTCGAGCGCACGTGCGATCTCGAGCGCGAGGAAGGGATTGCCCGCCGACACCCGGTGTATCTGGACAAGCGCCAAGCGCGAGAGCGGCACACGTAACCGCTCGCGAAGAAGACGTCCGAGCGAGTCGCGATCGAGCGGGCCAACCTCCAGACGCCGAAGCAGATCCGTGGGGATCGCCTGCGCGAGTGCGGACGGAATCTCGTCTCCTCGGCCCCGTCGAGTCGCCAGGAGCCCAATCCGCTCGGTCTCGAGGCGACGGAGAGCGAACTGGAGCGCCGACGCCGAAGGGGAGTCGAGCCACTGCAGGTCGTCAAGCGCCAGGATCACCGGCGACTCCTCCTCGAGCCCGCGCAGCACGGCCAGGACGGCAAGGGAGACGGCGCGACGTTCGATCGCGGGCCCCTCCCAGCTGGCACGAAGCAATGCCTTTTCCAGGGCTCGACGCTGCGGCTCCGGGAGCGCCGCGAGCGCATGCTCACGGATCGTTCCGAAGAGGTCTCCGAGCCCAGTGAACGGCAGTTGTGTCTCCGCCTCTGCCGACCGGCAGGAGAAGACCTGGTAGCCGCGCTCTTTCCCCAGTGTCGCGCCTGCTATCCAGAGAGCGGTCTTGCCGATCCCGGCGTCGCCCTCGAGCACCAGCGCCGCCGGACCATTCGCTACGGCGTCGAGAAACGGCGGGAACGCCGCGAGCTCCGTAGACCTGCCGACCACCTCGGGCCGCGCGATCACCGGTTGCATTGATCCTGGTGACGTCTCTTCAGCCGTGAATAAGACGATACGGCGAAAACAGGCACGCCGTCCCGACTCGAACGCCGTTGGCGACGATCATCATCGGGGCCCGGGCAAGAACCGTCTATCTTGGAATCGAACGCGTGGAGGACGTACGGGTCGACAAGTGGCTGTGGGCGGCGCGCTTCTTCAGGACGCGTCGCGGCGCCGCGGAGGCGGTGCTCCGTGGCCGTGTTCACGTCAACGCCGTGCGCGTGAAGCCTTCGAAGACGCTGCGGGTTGGAGACACGGTGGCAATGACGATCGGGGCAGTGAAACGCACGTTGGAAGTTGCGGCCTTGACGGACAAGCGCGGCCCGGCAGCTGCGGCCGCGGGCCTTTACACGGAAACGCCGGAGTCGGTCAGCGCGCGCGAGCAGGACGCGCTCGCACGGCGATTGGCCAGACCGCCGGGCGCCGATCTGGGCGCGAGGCCGACGAAGCTCGACCGTCGGCGTCTGGAAGCGCTCCGCCGTGCCCAACGGCATTGGCGCTCGCGCTGACGCGTTAGTCGTTCCGTCCGCTCGGCGTCTCTCGCACCGCACGCACCGCGTGCATGAATCCGATCGCGCGATCCGGGTCAACGGGATTCCACGTCCTCCCGTCTACTTTGAGGTCTGATCCGACGATCACACCGTCCGCGACGGTCAGGAAGTCCCGGACGTTGCTCGACTTGACGCCGGTGTTCGCCAAGACAGGCGTCTGGTCGCCACAACCTCGTTTGGCCTCGCGGACTGCCTCAATCGCGGGCTCTGCGCCGGCCATTGGGCCGGAGACGAGGATCGCGTCGGCCAGGCTCGAAACGCGGACCGAGCGAGCGGTGGTCGCAATGTCTCGCGTACCCAGGCTCGACGCGAACTCCGGAGTGATGTTCATGAACACGCCGATGTTCGCGGCGTTCAACTCCCGTCGATAGCGCAAGAGTCTTCCCGCGTTCGGCGCCCAGAGCCCCATGTCGGATTCATAGACGCCGGTGGCCACCTCGCGAATGAACGAGGCGCCCGAGACGGCCGCAACGGACATCGCGGCCTGCGCATCCCAGAGGTAGTCGACGCCGAAGGGCCGGTCGCGCGGGGCTACTTCTGCGACGACCCGAGCCATCATCGCGACGCCTTCGAATGTGGCCTCGAGCTGATAGGGACGGTCACCTTCGTTGCAGAAGAGAATCCCGTCGAAGCCCGAGCGCGTGAGGATGTCGACGTCGCGACCGACCGACTCGACGATGGCGCCGGGCCCTCCACGCTCGTCGTACAGCGGCGTCCCGGGCAGCGGCGGCAGGTGCGCCATCGCGATTGCCGGGCTCTCGACCCCGAAGAGCTCCTTGAGGTCGAGCGACATCGCCGCATACTTTTCACGACGCGGCGGATGGATCAGCGTCCCTTGCCGCCTGGGCTTACTCGCGGCCCTTATGCGAACATATGTTCGTGTCAGGAGAAGCGACGATCCTGCACGCAGACGTCGACGCGTTCTACGCGTCGGTCGAGCAGCGAGACGACCCGGCTCTGCGTGGTCGACCCGTGATCGTCGGAGCCGGCGTCGTGCTGGCGGCCAGCTATGAGGCCAAGGCCCTCGGAGTGCGCACGGCGATGAGCGGGTGGCGGGCGCGCCTGTGCTGCCCGCACGCGATCGTGGTCGAGCCGCGGATGTCGGCGTACGCCGAGGCGAGCAAGGCGCTGTTTCGCGTGTTCGAGAACGCGACGCCGCTCGTCGAGGGGCTCTCGATCGACGAGGCATTCCTCGACGTTCGCCGCTTGAGGCGGCTCGCAGGGTCGCCCACCGAGATCGCGGTGCGGCTGCGCCGCGACGTGCGCGAGCGGGTCGGCCTGCCCATCTCGATCGGCGTTGCGAGGACGAAGTTCCTCGCCAAGGTCGCGAGCGGCGTCGCCAAACCCGACGGCCTGCTCGTCGTGCCGCCTGAGCGGGAGCTGGCCTTTCTCCACC
>JBASRJ010000037.1:0-29133 GCA_049273785.1 Gaiellaceae bacterium
GTGCCTGGTACTGCGCCGTCGGCGTGAACATCGGCCCGGCCGCCGCGTCGCCGGCAGCCCAGATCCCGTCGACGGTCGTCCGCTGACGGTCGTCGACGACGATTCCGCGCGGCGAGGCCTCGATGCCGATCCTGTCGAGCCCCAGGGCTTCGACGTTGGCGATCCGGCCGGAAGCGAGCAGCACGTCCGAGACCGCGATCGTGCGACCGTCGCTCAGTGTCGCCTCGACACTCTTGCCGTTGCGGCTGAACCGGTTGACGCCGCCGTCGGTGAGGATCACCTCGATCCCTTCCTCTTCGAGTGACGCCTGCAGCTCGTTCGCAGCCTCCGTGTCCGCGCGGGCGGCGATCTGCGTGCCGTGATTGACGATCGTGACGCGCGAGCCGAGCCGCCCGAAGATCTGCGCGAACTCGAGGCCGACGGGACCTGCGCCGATGACGAGGAGCGACTCGGGGACGCGGTCGAGCTCGAGTGCCGAGATGTGGTCGATCCAGTCGATCTGCTCGATGCCGCGGATCGGCGGGACGGCTGTCCGCCCGCCCGTCGCCACCAGGATCCGCTCGGCGCTGAGCTCGACCGAGTTCCCGACCCGGACGGTCTGCCCGTCGACGAACGTCGCCTCGCCCGGGACGACCGTGTATTGCTGGCCGAGCACCTCGACCCAGCTGTCCTGGTCGCGGCGGATCGAATTCTTCCACGCGCGCAGCCGTGTCATGTCGATCTTCGGCGGCGAGACCTCGATGCCGCGGTTCGCCGCCTGCGTGTTGATGTCGTGCACGAGCTCCGCGGCGGTCAGGTACGCCTTCGTCGGCCGGCACGCGATGTTCGGGCAGGAGCCGCCCCAGCGCTCGCGCTCGACCATCGCGACGTTCGCGCCGTACTCACGCTTCGCCTTGCCGGCGCCGTCGCGGGCCGCCGAGCCCGCGCCCAGGACGATCAGGTCGAACTGCTGAGCGCTCATGCGATTGCCTCCTTCAAGGCGGTGGACGCCTCGACGCGGCCCCAGCGTCCGGGAATGCCGCCGAGCTCGATGCTGCCGATCTTGTCAGGGAGATGGGGGTTGACGTTCAAGTCGTCCCCGTCGGGCTCGAGCCCGAGCAGGACGCGCAGGATCAGCAGCGGCGTCCCGGTCGCCCACGCCTGCGGGCTCGACGCCGTCGGGTACTCGACGGGGAAGCTCGTCCGCGTGCGCCGGTAGCCGGCGAACACCTCGGGTAGGCGGTAACGGAAGAACGTCGCGGCTTCGAGCGTCGCCAGCGAGATCCGCGCGGCTTCGTCGCGAAAGCCGTAGCGGGCAAGCCCGTGCGCGATCAGGGAGTTGTCGTGCGGCCAGACCGTCCCGTTGTGGTACCGGATCGGGTTGTAGCCGGCCTCGCCCTCGGCCATCGTCCGCACGCCCCAGCCCGAGAAGAGCGCATCGCCGACCAGGTGCTCTGCGAGGCGTTCGGCGCGGTCCTCGGGGACGATCCCGCTCCAGAGCAGGTGACCGACGTTCGACGTCAGGCTGTCGACGCGCTGCTTCTCGCCGTCGAGCGCGAGCGCGTAGAAACCGCGCTCCTCGATCCAGAAGTCGTCGTTGAAGCGACGCTTCAGCGCCTCCGCCGCGGACTCGAGCCGCTCCGCTAGCTGCTCGTCGCCCCAGACGTCACACGCCAGTCGCGCCGCGCGCACCTTCGCGTCGTACACGTAACCCTGGATCTCGCACGTGGCGATCGGCCCTCTGGCGATCGTCCCGTCCGCGAAGCGAATCGAGTCCCATGAGTCCTTCCAGCACTGATTCTCGAGGCCGGTCTCCGTGTTCCGCCGCTCGTACTCGACGTAGCCGTCGCCGTCGCGGTCGCCCCACTCGTCGATCCACTCGAGCGCGGCGCGCGCGTTTGGCTCGAGCTCGCGGGCGAGCGCCGAGTCGCCCGTCCAGCGCTCGAACTCGTCGAGCAGGATCAAGAAGAGCGGCGTCGCGTCGGCCGTGCCGAAGTACGGCGAGTGCGGGCGCTCGTCGAAGTGCGTCAGCTCCCCGAAGCGGACCTCGTGCAGGATCTTGCCCGGCTCCGCGTCACGGAACGGGTCGTCCTCCTTCGACTGGCGCGCTGCGAGAACGCGCAGCGTCGTCTCGGCGAGCTCGGGCACGAACGGCAGCGCCTGAAAGCTGGTGATCAGGCTGTCGCGTCCGAACACCGTCATGAACCACGGCAGTCCCGCGGCGGGCAACGCCTGTTCCGGGAACAGCTCGGACGTGAAGCGCAGCGCCGCGAGGTCGATGAGGCTCCGCTCGTAGACGTGATGAAGCGGATCCCAGTCGGTCTCGAGCTGCGGTGCCGACTCCAGGAACTGCTCGAGGCTCATCCCGATGTTCGGATGCGCCTCCTCGTCTCCGTGCCTGTGCTTGATCGCCAGCGGGCCCTGATCGGTGACCGGCTGGACGAAGATGCACGTGTTCCACTCGTCGTGCGGCGCGACGCTGACGCTCAGCGTGAAGCCGTGCTCGTCGACGTCCGCGGGCTTGGAGCAGCGGATGCGCGTCTCGCGGACGAAGTCGCCGCGGCGGTAGCCGAGGACGAGCGTGTCCTCTTCGACGCGCGTGAAGCGCTCGCCTTTCTTCTCCAGCGCGTCCTTGACCTCGAACAGATCTGCGAAGTCGGAGTCCGCGTCGAGCCGCAGCTCGAGCTCGATCGGTTTCGTGTCGTGGTTCAGCACGGACACGTCCTCGTGGAAGCCGTCGCCGATCGTGCGGTTCCTGTGGATCGAGACGGTGGGGTTCTCGTTGACGGTCCCTGTCGGCGGGACGAGGAAGTGCTTCGACGCGAAGTACTGCGTCTCGTCCGTCGACAGGACGTCGAGCGGCGAGCCGTTCGCCGTCAGGTGCCAGCGCGAGAGGAAGCGCGTGTCCCGGTAGAAGAACCCGTGCAGCTGATCGGGGGAAGCCTCGATGTCGCCCCGCAGGTCGCTGACGAGGAAGGTCGAGCCGTCGAGGATGCTGATCGTGTCCTTGGCCATTTCGTGCTCCTTGAGGTCGGTGCGTAACAGTCGCCTACTCTGGCGGTCTGTTACAAGCAGGACATGGCCGAGATCATCGACATCAGCGTGGCAGTCCGGCCCGGGATGATCATCTATCCGGGAGACCCGACCGTCTCGCTCGAGCGCGTCATCTCGATCGCGGACGGAGCGGTGTGCAACGTCTCGCGGCTCGACTTCGGCGTGCACAGCGGTACGCACGTGGACGCGCCCATCCACTTCATCGACGGCGCACCGGCGGGGGAATCGCTCCCGCTCGACGTGCTGATCGGGGAGGCCCGGGTTTTGGATCTGACGTCCGCCGACCGGCTCGATGCGGCAGCGTTCGCAGGGATCGAGCTAGGCGAGCGCGTGCTCTTGAAGACGCGGAACTCGGAGCTCTGGGCCCGCGATTCGTTCTCCGAGGACCACCTCGGGCTGACGGAGGACGGCGCGAAGGCGCTGGTCGCCGGCGGCGTCCGTCTCGTCGGGATCGACTACCTGACCATCGGCGACGAGAAGGCCCACCACGTCCTGCTCGGTGCCGGCGTGGTCCCCGTCGAGAGCCTCGATCTCCGCGGCGTCGAGCCGGGAACGTACGAGCTGATCTGCGCGCCGCTGAAGCTCGTCGGCTCCGACGGCGCGCCCGCGCGTGCGCTTCTGATCCGCCGCTGATCGGTCGTCTCGATCGAGGCCGAGCCGGGCGCCATTCACGGCTGAAAACACCACGGTCTGACCCTGGTTGTGCCGAAAGTGTGACGTTTCTTCCACACCTCTGTTCTGGACCTGGTCGGGACAGCTCCCGAGGCCCCGCTTGTAACCCTCCCGTGGATTCGCGAGTCTGTCTCGCAGCGACCGAAGGAGGACGAGATGCCGCCGATCATCTCCCGTGGCTTCAAGGGCCGGCGCCGTGACGACGCACCGCCCGACCGCGTGCCGCCCGGCCAATACGTGACCAACGACTTCCCGGTGCTGTCCGCCGGCCCGACGCCGCACACGCCGCTCGACCAGTGGGACTTCACGATCGTCGGCGAGGTCGATGAGCTGCACCGCTGGACGTGGGAGGAGCTCCGTGCGCTGCCGAGCGAGAGCCTCACCGTCGACATCCACTGCGTCACGAAATGGACGAAGCTCGACACGGTCTGGGAGGGTGTCTCCGTCGACGCGCTCCTGGACGGGATCGAGACGTCCGCCGAGTACGCGGTCGCGTTCTGCGACGGCGGCTACACCACCAACCTTCCGCTCGAGGACCTCACCGGCGGGAAGGCCTGGGTCGCGTTCGGGTACGACGGCGAGCCGCTCGAACCCGAGCACGGCGGCCCGGCGCGGCTGCTCGTCCCGCACCTGTACTTCTGGAAGAGCGCAAAGTGGGTGCGCGGCCTCCGACTGGCGGCCACGGACGAGCCCGGCTTCTGGGAGCAGAACGGCTATCACCTCTACGGAGACCCGTGGCGGGAACAGCGGTACTGGGGCGACTGACCTGGCTCGGGGCGGACGTCGCCGACGTCTTCGAGGAGACGCCGCGCGTCAAGACGATCGCCTTCGACGTCGCCGGGTGGCCGGGCCACCTGCCCGGGCAGCACGTCGACGTCCGGCTCACCGCGGAGGACGGCTACCAGGCACAGCGCAGCTACTCGATCGCGTCGGCGCCGAACGGGACGCGCATCGAGCTCACCGTCGAGCGCCTCGACGACGGCGAGGTGTCGCCGTACTTGACAGAGGAGCTGCGCCCCGGCGACGAGATCGAGCTGCGCGGCCCAGTCGGCGGCTACTTCGTCTGGGAGCCGTCGCGCGGCGGTCCGCTGCTTCTCGTCGCCGGAGGATCAGGATTGGTGCCGCTGATGGCGATGGTGCGGCGTCGTGCCGCCCTCGGCAGCGACGTGGACGCCCGGCTGCTCGTCTCCTCGCGCGCCTGGGACGACGTCATCTACCGCGACGAGCTCGAGCGGCTGAACGGCGACGGCCTTCGAGTCGTCCACGCCCTCACGCGCTCACAACCGCCCGGCTGGAGCGGCTACGCGCGGCGCGTCGACGCCGAGATGCTGGCGGAGGTCGGGCCGGCGCCGTCCGAGCGGCCGCAGGTCTACGTGTGCGGCCCGACGCCGTTCGTCGAAGCAGTTGCGGAAGCGCTCGTGGAGCTCGGCCACGAGCCGTTGCGGATCAAGACCGAGCGCTTCGGACCGACGGGAGGCTGAGATGGATGCATTGATGCTGGACGGAAACGCGGTCGCCGGTCTGCTCCAGGAGGTGTTCACCGCCGAGATGACGACTGCAATCGGAACGTGCGGCGGGTGCGGCGCGACCGATGCGGTCGGCGCGGTCCACGTCTATCGCGGGGCCGGGTTCGTCTTGCGATGTCCGCACTGCGACACCGCACTGATGAAGGTCGTCGCGGCCGAGGGGCGCGTTTGGATGGACTGCAGCGGCCTACGAACGCTCGAGGTCAGCGTCTAGCCCGCGTCGTTCCCGGCGACCTCGACGTAGACCTTGATCGCGCCGCGGTCTTCGGTGAGAGCGCGGATCATCTCGTCGTAGTTCTCCAGCCCGCGGATACGAGCCGGGACGGCGCACGCTCGCGACGACGTACCCGCCGGGCCTGATCGTGTCGGGGACCTTCGGTCCGACCTCGAGCACACGCCCGAAGTTCTCGTGGCCGATGACCAGGTAGTCGTCGCCGGGCGGAGCGGCGCCGTACTCGCCGGCGTGATCTCCTTGTCGGTGCCGTCGACACCGGCGCGGAGCACCTGCACGCGCACGCCGCGCCTGTCGGGAATCGCGCCGATGCCGCGGCGCTCGATGTCCTCGAGATGGATCGAGCCGGGCTCTCCCGGATTGACGGCGATCGCTTTCATTCCTGTCGGTCTCAGGTCTGAGGGGAGCCGTTACAGTCGCCGAATGGTTGCGCAGCCGTCGCTGGAGGAGCGCCGACTCGTCGATGCGCTGCGCGCTGGTGACGAGGCCGCGTTCACGACGCTCGTGCAGGAATACGGGCCGGCGATGCTGCGCGTCGCGCGCATGTTCGTCTCGAGCCGCGCGGTCGCCGAAGAGGTCGTGCAGGAGGCGTGGGTCGGTGTCCTCAAGGGGATCGGTCGCTTCGAGGGACGCTCGTCGCTGAAGACGTGGATCTTCCGCATCCTGACGAACACCGCGAAGACGCGCGCCCTCCGGGAGGGTCGCAGCGTTCCGTTCTCGTCGCTCGCCGGCGAGGGCGAGGAGGGCGCGGTCGACGTAGACCGCTTCCTCGGCGACGACACGCGCTTCCCCGGCCACTGGGCCGCGCCGCCGCAGCGCTGGGAGGCCGCGCCCGAGGGGAGGCTGCTCGCTGCGGAGACGCTCGAGGTGCTCGAGCGGGAGATCGCGAAGCTGCCGCCGAACCAGGCGGTCGTCGTCACGATGCGGGACGTCGAGGGCTTCGACGCAGGCGAGGTCTGTAATGCGCTCGACATCAGCGAGACGAATCAGAGAGTGCTCTTGCACCGCGCCAGGACGAAGCTGCGGCGGGCGCTCGAGGAGTACATGGAATGAGACTGGACCGAGAGATCACGTGCGCGCAGGTCGTCGACCTGGTCACGGCCTACCTCGAGGATGTCCTCGGGGCCGATGACCGCGAACGGGTCGAAGAGCATCTCGTGTTCTGCGACGGCTGCTCGACCTACCTCGACCAGATCCGGCAGACGATCGCCGTCACGGGTCGGCTGGAGCCGGAGGACATCCCGCCGGCGCTCCAGGAGAAGCTGCTGGCCGCGTTCCGCGAGTGGAGCCCCGCATGACTGCGTACAAGTTCCTGGGTGACGGCTCGGTGTCGCCGTTCGCGGGCTTCCGCTGGCCGGTCGGCGAGTGGGTCGAGGCGGCGGCCGCCGATCCGTGCCGCCGCGGGATCCACGCGTGCCGCGTCCGGGACCTGCCGTTCTGGCTCGGTCGCGAGCTCTGGGAGATCGAGTTGGACGGGGAGATCGTCGTTCACCAGCGCAAGATCGTCGCGCCGCGGGGGCGCCTCGTGCGTCGCCTCACTGACTGGAATCGCGAGCTGCTCGCGGAGTTCGGCGCTGGAGTCCTCGCCCGCACGCGGACGCGGTTCGGAGCCGTTGCGGTTCTGTCGGGCTACGTCGGCGACATCCAGAATCACCTGGCGAGTGGTCGTGTGCCGCTCGGAGCCTTCGCCGCGGCGCGCGCAGCGGAACTGAGCGGCGGGCCGGCGGAATACGAGCGGGAGCGCCGGCGTCAGGCGACCTGGCTGGCGGATCGGCTCGGGCTCGGTCCGCGATCGGGGTGAACTGCGTGACAGAATGGGCCCGGCGTGCGCGCGAAACGCGCACACGTCCAGCCCGACTGCGGCGGCGGACCGGACTACCGGACCCAGCAACAGAGTGCCCGAAGTCGACTGGGACCGAACGGCTAGTTTTTCCAGGTGGAGCAGGGCCGCTTCCAGCCTGGAAACGCCGGTCTTCTCGACGAGGAGCTGTTCGCTGACGAAGATCTCTGGACGGACGAGGGCGGCGCCGACCACAGCGGCTGGTTCTGCGTCCGGACCGACCCGTTTCCCTGTCCCGCGCATGGCTGCACGTTCGTGGCCGTCTTCATGACTGCAGCCCACCTGATCTTGGTCTGGGAGCAATCCGACGACCCGAACCTGCTGCGTCACGCTGCGCGGGCGAAGGAGGTAGGGCGCAACCCGCGGATCGCCGAGTACGAGTCGTCCTTTGGCCCGAGCGCCTCGTACTACGCCTGGGAGGCGGCCGGCGGGCCCGTCCACGGAGTCCGCGCACCCTGATCGAACAGCACTTCGGCCGGTCGCTCACCGTTGGCGTCGAGGAGGAGGTGTGGATCCTCGATGCGGAGACGCTCGAGCTCGTACCGGGCGTGGAGACGCTCGTTGCGGGGGCGGAAGGCCGCAACCTGCCGGGGATCCTGAAGACCGAGTTGCACGCATCGGTCGTCGAGCTGACGAGCGACGTCAGCGACAGCGCAGAGGAGGCGGTCGACAAGCTCGAAGCCCTGCGCGTGGCCGCCGAGGACATTGCGCAGCAGAACGGTCTGCGCATCGCCGCTGCAGGCTCCCATCCGACTGCGATGCCGGCCGAGCAGGAGATCGCGCCGCAAGAGCGCTACCGCGACTTCGTCGCGTATGCAGGCCCGACCGCACGACGGCAGGGCGTCAGCGGGCTGCACGTCCACATCGGCATGCCCGACGCGGAGACCTGCTTCCGCGTGCTGGAGACCATCCTCCCGTGGCTGCCGCTCGTGCTCGCGCTGTCCGCGAACTCGCCCTACTTCGAGGGCCGGGATACCGGGATGCTGTCGATTCGCGCAGAGGTGCTGGGTTTCCTGCCCCGTCGCGGAGCGCCGCCCCCCGTCCGCTCGTACGCCGAGTGGGAGGCGTTCATCGAGCGGATGGTCGCGACCGGCGTCGCCGGCGACTACACGAGCTTCTGGTGGGACGTCCGACCGCACCCGCGCTTCGGCACGCTCGAGATTCGTGCTCCCGACCAGGCGACCTCACTCCAACGCACCGCTGCCCTCGTCCATCTGCTCCGCGATCTCTGCGCGTGGGCACTCGATGCGCCGCCACGCTCGTTCGATCCGGCGGAGCGCGGCGTCTACGACCAGAACCGCTGGTCAGCGTCGCGTTTCGGCCCGCACGGAAAGCTCGTCCACCCGGATCGCGACGTCGCCGTGACGGTTCCTGAGCTCCTGCGCGAGCTGCCGGTCGATGCGCGCGGCTTCGACGGGGAGGCGTGCGAAGCCGACCGCCAGCTCGAAGTCGGGCGTGGCGGCGATCTCCGTGCCGTGTGCGCCGACCTCGTCGCGAGGACTAGGGTCTGAATGTGATCCGGGAGGAGACCATCCAGGTCAGCGGCATCCGCTGCGAGCGCTGCGTCCTGCGGCTCGCGAACGTGCTGGAAGGCCACGAGGGCCTCGAGCGCGCGAACGCGACCCTCATGGGCCAGGTCTCGCTTGCGTGGGACGACGAGCGGACGAGCCACGACGCGATCCTCGCGGCGATGGCCCGCGGCGGATTCCGCGAGCTCGAGCCAGTCTGACGGCTGCGCCTGTCTCGCCCCGTTTTCCGTTCAGGAATGTCCTGGAAGCGGCAAACGTTTGAGTGCTCAATAGCCTTGCTAGGGTGGCCCGGATGAGCGAGACGACCCGGGAACCGGACGCGCGGCGCCTGGCAACGGAAGCGCGCGACCGTGTGCGCTTCGAGGAGGACGCACTTGCACTGTCGGATCAGGTCTATCGAGTCGCACGCCATCTCGTCGGTTCCCGCGAGGAGGCGGAGGACTTGATGCAGGAGACGTACGCGCGCGCGTTTCGCTCCTGGCGCTCGTTCACACCCGGCACGAACTTGCGGGCGTGGCTGCTCCGAATCCTCACGAACCTGAACATCGACCGCGGGAGGCGGCTCCAGCGCCAGCCGGACCAGCAGCCGCTCGAGGAAGGCGACTACTTCCTCTACAACAAGCTCGAGGAGACGAGCGATGGTCCCAGCGACGAGGAGCGCGTCGTCCAGCGGCTGTCGCAGAATGACGTCGTCAGCGCGCTCTCGGAGGTGCCACACGATTTCCGTGACGTCGTCGTGCTCGTCGACATCGGAGACTTCACGTACGCCGACGCGGCGCAGATCCTCGACATTCCCGTGGGGACGGTCATGTCACGTTTGCATCGAGGTCGGCGTATCCTGAAACAGGCCATGGCCGAGTCCACAGTAGGGAGCTAGAGCTATGTGCAACTGCGACGAATGCGAACAGTGGATGCAGCCGTACATGGACCGCGTTCTCACGGATGCGGAGCGCGCTGAAGCCGAGACGCACCTGAACGGGTGCGCGTATTGCCGGAAGCGCTACCGCTTCGAGGAGCACGTTCGGCGGTTCGTGCGTCAGGCTGTCATCGAGCCGATGCCGGTCGAGCTGAAGCAGAAGCTCGCGGATCTGCGAACGCCGCTCGTCTGACGCGTCAGACGCGTGACGGCGTCCTCGACCAGCGCCGGAACAACAGCAGCCAGACCGCTGCCCACAGGCTGACGCAGACGACGAGCGCAGTGAGCCAGGCAAAGCCGCCGACGGCGGCAAAGAAGTAGCCGGCGATCAGGGTCGTCACGAGGATCTGCTCGAGCAGGAAGCGCACGAGCCACCGGAGCACCTCGGGCTCGGCCGGCTCGGGAGCTGTGGCTCCCCGCTCGATCTTCTCCGCCAACTTCACGGTCTTGATCGATCCGTACAACATCGCGCCTGCGCCGGGCAGAGCGATGCCGAGCAACACCAATCGCTCGAGCGTCGTGTCGGTGAACAGTTGGAACGCAACGAGAAAGGACACGAGAGCCACGGCTCCGCCGAGCTCCGCGATCGCGCCTCGTCGGAGCGTGCCGGCGTGGGAGTGATCGAATTGCCCGCGCCTACTCACCGGGCCCGCGCGCGGGCCCGGCGATCACCCACAACTTGCACGGCCCCGTCCCGCCGGGCAGCGGCCTCGCCGCGACGCCGAGCTGCTTGGCGAGCCGGACCGCGAGGTTCTCGCACTTGGGCGGGAAGTAGACCGCGGTCTGGGGGTAGCTGAAGCTGTCTGCGCGGCCGACGTGCTTGATCGTGTAGCCCAGCGCCTGGACGCGGCTTGCGACCTGCCGCGTGTAGCTGATGTCGCCGCTGCCGTTCAGGACGACGACGTCGACACGCCAGGGCGGCGGGAGAATCGCCGCGTTCTGTGTCTTCTTGCCGCCGCTTCCCGTATGGGGGATCAGCACGAGCACCGTGAGCAGCGTGAGCGCGATCAGGATTGCGCCGAGCACGACCAGACGTGGCAGCGGGTTCCGCTCGACCGGAGCGGGTGGAACGGGCAGCCCCGCGAGCTCCCGGGCCTCGCGGTTGTCGATTCCGAGCGCGCTGCCGTAGAGGAGCGCGCTGAGCAGTGCGTCGTCCGGGGACGGAAAGCGGTACACGCGTCCCTCTTCGAGCCAGCGCGCCTGCTCGACCGAGATGCCGGCACGGCGTGCCGTTTCCTCGAGCGTCAACTGGCGGTGCAGCCGCGCCCGCGCCAGCCGCGATTCGCCGCCGACCGGCTCGATGGGTTGGACGAGCTCCATGCGTGAATTCATTCTGCTCCCGGGAGCGGCTACCTCCGGTTGATGTCATCGGCAGAATCGACGTCTCCTGGAGGGGAGAGGTCGTCGCAGTCGACGGGCTCGGCGGGAAGATCGCGGAGGCCGGCGTCCGGAATGTCGATCCAGGCCGCGCGTGCGAGCAGCAGCGGGTGGAGGCGAACCCCCCCATAGGTCGCGGCCAGGCGGGGGGCGCGAGTTCTCCGCCACGCGGCGACGACGCGATCGATCGCCCGTGGATCGAGATCCGGGCCGTCGCCGAGGACGACGACCGCCGCTTCGACCTCGGCGCCGAGCGCAGCGAGACCGCAGCGAAGGGACGCGCCCGGACCGCGCTCCCAGTCCGCACAGTTGACCGTGCGTGCTTCCGTCTCGACCTCGTGCGCACCGAGGACGACGACGACGTCGTCCACGGAGCTCGCGCGGACGCGGTTTAGCACGGGCTCGAGCAGCAGCCGCTGCTTCGGCGAGCCGAAGCGGGTGGAGGCGCCCGCCGCGAGGACGACTACCGCGATCACGCTAGGTGGCGACAATGATGCGGCGGATGACGATCCGCCGCGTTGGCTTTTCGTTCTGTGGACCCGAGATTGATGCCGCCGCGGCGGGCTTCGCCCGTCGCGGCTCACTGCCGCTGTCGGAGAGGAAGCGGCGCGAAGTCGTCATGGCTCGCGCGCAGCGCGAGCCGGACTTCGCGCCGTGACGGACTTCGTGACGTCCTCATCGGCAGCCGCGGAGCTGGCGCCAGACGTCCGTCACGTTTGCGACGTAGGTGACGGTGGTGTCCGTCGGTGCGCCGCCGTACTTCTCCACCGCCGTCGGGCCGGCGTTGTAGGCGGCGAGCGCGAGGTTCGCCGACTGGAAGCGGTTCAGCAACAGGCGGAGGTAGCGCGCGCCGGCCAGCACGTTCGTCTCCGGGCGGTTGACGTCGAGCTTGAGCTCGGCGCCGGTCGAGGGCAAGACCTGCAGGAGGCCGCGTGCATCCGCGCTCGAGCGTGCGTTCGCCTGGAGATTCGACTCCACTTGTCCGACCGCGACGAGCATCGCCAGCGGCAGGTCGGTGTCGCGCGATGCGGCCTCGAACGCGCGACGGTACTGCGCGGGAACGGGACACGTATTTTCGATCTCCGGCAGCCGCGGAATCGCGGGAATGCGTGCGGCCGGCGTGCGTCCTTTTGCGTCGGCAACCGTCCCGGCCAGCGTGCCGGAGACGGCCGCGACCATGAAGAGGGCGAAGAGGCGGCGCCGCATTCGGAGGGCCGATCCTATCGGGTGGGGGTGCCGATGCCGGCGAGGGCGCGCCGGACGAGGGCGCGGGCGATCTCGATCTTGTACGCGGTTCCGGGGAGCGGCGTCGCGTCGTCGAGGGCGTCGATGGAGGGGAGTGCCCAGGGAATCGGAGCTACCCCGGCGAGCGCAAGACGAATCTCGGCGCCGCTTCGTGCCGCGGCCACTCCGACGAGGGGAAACGCCCACGTCCGGCGGTCCATCGCCTTGAGGTACACCGAAGTATCCACCTGCGGGACCTCGAGCTCGAGCAGCAGCTCGTCGGGTGCGAGCGCCGTCACATCGCGGTCGTCGTCTGTCGGCAGCCGATAGAGATCGTCGATCGGGAGCTCTCGCCGAGTCGTCCGGATGGTCGCGCCGAGCGCGAGCAGCGCCGCAGCGACGTCGGAGGGATGGGCGGACGCGCAGCGATCGTTTCCGAAGACGGCGTGTTCGCGGTGCGCTCCCGCCTTGGCGTGACACCGGTCGCCGCCGTGGAGGTAGCACGGGAATTGCAGCCGCCAGTACCAGCAGCGCGTCGCCTGCAGGAGGTTCCCGCCGACGGTTCCCATCGAGCGGAGCTGGGGCGAAGCCGCCTGCCTGCACGCTTCGCGCAGCGCCTCGGGTACCGCGTCGCTCGCCTCGATCTCCGCCAGTGTCGTTGCCGCACCGATTCGCATCCCGTCGATCCCGCGCGGGACCACACGCGAGACGTGGACGAGCGTGTCGGCCTTGACGATTCCGTCGCGCAGCAGCGGCACGAGGTCGGTGCCTCCTGCGAGTGCCTTGGACCCGTTGCCGAGCGCCTGAACCGCCTGCTCGGCGGACTCAGGACGAAGCAGCTGCAACGTTCTCCCGCTCGCGTTGCCGCTCTTCCGCCTCGCGCAGCGCGCGCAGCATCTCCTCGCGCGAGATCGGGAGCGAGCGCACGTCGGCGCCGGTCGCGTCGCGGATCGCGTTGGCGATCGCCGCCGCCGTCGGGATGATCGGCGGCTCGCCGAGCCCCTTCGAGCCGAGGTTCGTGAGGTGCGGATCCGGGATGTCGACGAGATCCGTGACGATCTCGGGGACGTCGGCGATCGTCGGCAGCTTGTACGCGTCGAGCGTCTGCGTCAGCGGCGTCCCGGAGTGTGGATCGATGTGCCGCTCCTCCGACAGCGTGTGGCCGATGCCCTGGATGATCCCGCCCTCGACCTGGCTCGAAGCGCCGAGCTTGTTGATGACGCGGCCGACGTCGTGGATCGCGACCACCTTGTCGACCCGCACCTCGCCCGTCTCAGTGTCGATCGCCACCTCGGCGACCTGCACGCCGAACGTGAGGACGCGCATCCCCGTCGGATTCGGCCCGCGCGCGCCTTTGCCGAGGATCTGGGCGTCCTGCAGCAGGCCCGTGATCTCCTCGAGCGGCCACGAGCCGCCGTCCGCGGAGACGATGTTGCCGTCCTTGACGTCGAGCACGCGCTCCTCGAGGTGGTAGCGCTGAGCCGCGATCTCGATCAGTTGCCGCTTCGCGTCGGCGGCCGCCGCGCGGACAGCCGGTCCCATCGACGGCGTCGTGGAGGAGCCGGCGGAGATGGCCGCGTACGGGCCGCGTGCCGAATCGCCCAGCGACACCGAGACGTGCTCGAGCGGGAGCCCGAGTTCCTCCGCGGCGATCTGTGCCATCGCGGTGCGCGTCCCCGTGCCGATGTCCTGCATGGCCGTGACGACCTGCGCGCGGGCATCCGAGCCGAGCCGGATCCACGCGTACGACGGCGGCCCGCCGCCGCCGTACCAGATCTGCGACGCGAGGCCGACGCCGTGCTTCCACGGCCCGTCGCTGCGCGCGCGCACCTCGTGACGCTTGTCCCAGTGCGGCTGCGCGCGGCGGTAGCACTCCGCCAGGTTCTTGGACGAGAAAGGCCGGTCGTCGATGCGATCGGAGTCCGCATAGTTGCGACGCCGCAGCTCGAGCGGGTCGAGGTCGAGCTTTGCCGCGAGCTCGTCCAGGAGGCATTCGAGGCCGAAGGTACCCTCGACGAAGCCCGGTGCCCTGAACGCCGCGTTCGGCGGCGTGTTGATCTTCGCTCCGTTGTTCGTCGTCCGTACGTTCTCGCAGGCGTAGAGCATCTGCATCGGGCCCTCGGTGGTCGGCGACCAGCCCGAGTAGCCGACTGCGTTGACGAAGTTGCCGCCGAGTGCCGTCAGAGTGCCGTCCGCCTTCGCCGCAACGGTGACGCGCTGAATCGTCGCGTTCCGGTTGCCGGTCGCGATGTTCTCCTCGCGCCGAGTCAATGCGCACTTCACCGGACGGCCGGTGCGCTTCGCAAGCTCGGCCGCGATCGACGTGTAGTCGCCGGGGCCGTTCTTGGCGCCGAAACCGCCGCCCATCGCGTGGCAGACCACGCGCACCTTGTCGGGCGGGAGATCAAGCCGCTTCGCCATGTCGTCGCGGATCCCCCAGATGTATTGCGTCGAGATGTAGATGGTGATTCCGCCGTCCTCCCAGTGGCAGGCCGCCTGGTGCGTCTCCAGCGCGTTGTGCAGGACGACCTGCGTGCGGTACTCCGCTTCGACGACGACGTCCGCGTCGGCGATGCCGCGGTCGAGGTCGCCGCGCTCGTACGTGGTCGGTCCGTCGTCGACGAACGACCCCCGGCGGACCGCCTCGTCGGGATCGAGGAGCGGCTCGAGGACGTCCCACTCCACGTGAATCTGCCCGAGCGCGGCCTGCGCCTCCGCGAGCGTCTCCGCCGCGACGGCGGCGACCGCGTGGCCCACGTAGCCGGGCTCGTCGGTGAGTTGCTCGAGATCGCCGGGACCGATGGCCGCGCGCACTCCCGGCGCCGATGCCGCCGCAGCGAGATCCAGTTTCTTCACGCGCGCGCGCGCGTGCGGGGACCTGAGAACGGCCGTGTGCAGCATCCCCGGCAGCTGGAGATCGGCGGTGTACGTCGCCTGGCCGCGCGCTCGCTGCGCGCCATCGATGCGCGAGACCGCGCGGCCGACGACAGTCAAGGGACCTTCGGGCCACTGATCGAGAACGTCCTCCTCGACCACGATCCACTGCTCGGTGTAGCGGCCCTCGACTTCCTTCTCGGTCTTGATCAGTCGCGCCACGTGGCGATTGCCTCCTCGATCTTCGGATAGGTCCCGCAACGGCAGAGGTTCCCGGACATCGCGTGCCGAATCTCGTCGCGGCTCGGGCTCGGGTTCGCCGTGACGAGTGCGGACGCGGACACGATCTGCCCCGGCGTGCAGAAGCCGCATTGCACGGCATCGGTGCGGACGAACGCGTCGATCAGCGGATGGTCCCGCAGTCCTTCGATCGTCGTGATCTCGGCCCCGTCGACCGTGTGGACGAGCGTGATGCACGAGAGCGTCGGGACGCCGTCGACCAGCACCGTGCACGCGCCGCAATGGCCTTCGCCGCACGCCACCTTCGTGCCGGTGAGGCCGAGGTCCTCGCGCAGCACCTGGGCAAGCGAGCGGCCGACTGCAGCGTCGATCTCGTAGGCGCCGCCGTTGATCTGGAGCTCAGGCGAGGGTCGTCACCGCCACGATGTCCGCGAGGTGGATGAGCCGAAACGTCGCGCGCGTGTGATCCATCCGGTCCTTCTCGGCGCCCTCCTCCGGCAGTGCGCGCCACATCTCGCGCGCCGCGACGAGCAGCTCGCGGATCTGCTCGAGCTCCGCGCGGTGACCGTTGGAGCGGTCGTCGCAGGCGTTGAGCGCCAGGCCGAGGACGCCGATCGTGTCCTGCTGGCGCGTCCAGAGCAGCGGCGTCGCCATCGACAGGTACTGGTGGATCCGCGCGAAGGTCATCGGCTGCTGGAAGATGTCGATCCCTTTGGGCGCGGACGGCTCGCGGGGCGGCTCACCGTCCGCGATCCTGTTTGCGTTGCGCGCCAGGACATCCCGCACCTGTTCCTCGTCGAAGCCGGCCAGGCGTGCCGTGCGGATGGAGATCAACAGGGACGCGGGCTGCTGGCCGTACGGGTAGTCCGACGCGTAGACGACCTGCTCGGGGCCGACGAGCCGGTAGAGGCCTAGCAGGTCGAGTGGGCTCCAGACGGACGTGTCGAAGAAGACGCCGGCCTTTCCGCCCAGCCGGTCGGCGAGCGCGGCGAGGTCGGCGATGCCCGCGTGCGCGACGATGAGTTGCGCGTCGTAGCGATCGACGAGCGTCCCGAGGTCGTCCGCGATCGGCGGCAATCCGCGGCCGCCGTGGATCAGGATCGGCACCTTGCGCTCGGCGGCCAGCTCGAAGACGGGCGCGAGCCGCTCGTCGGTGAGCAGGAATTTCTGCGCCCTCGGGTGGAGCTTGATCCCGCGCGCGCCGCGGTCGAGGCAGCGCTTCGCCTCCTCGATCGGTTCCTCGTTCATGTCGAGGCGGACGAACGGGATCATCTTCCCGCCGCTCCGCTCGGCGAACTCGAGCGTCCGGTCGTTTCCGGCGCGGAAGCCCGGGTGCCGGTCCGGCTCGTCGAGGCAGAACAGGAAGCAGCGGGAGATCCCGTACTTCTCCATCCCGCGCTCGAGGTCGTCGTAGATGCCGACCATGCCGTCGATGTCGGTCCCGAGGTGCGTGTGCGCGTCGAAGATCTCCGCCCGCTCGGGAAGCTCGCGGCGCAGCTCTTCGTCCCACTGCGCCATCAGCTCCTGGGCACGCTGAAGCGCGTCGTTCACTTGTTGGAGTCTACGTAGGCGGCCCCGAGCTACGCAGCCGCATGGTCGCCGGATAGGATCGCGCCGTGCCAGACGTCTTGATCTACGGCGACACGGTCCGGTCACCCGAGCTGCGGCACGAGGTGCCGCTCGTCATCCCGGACGGCTTCCTCTACCTCGAAAAGGACGGCCGTCGCGTCGTCGCCGTGCACGCCCTCGAGATTCCACGCGTGCGGGAGGAAGCGCCCGGCCTCGACATCATGGCGACCGCCGAGCTCGGGGAGGACGAGCTGTACGCCAAGGGCCTGCAGGGACCGGCGATCGCGCTCGAGGTGATCGTCCGCGCGTGCCGCGAGGTCGGGATCCAGGCGGCAGCCGTCCCGCCGAACTTCCCGGTCGAGGTCGCCGACCACCTTCGCGCCAATGGGATCGACCTGACGGTCGACCGCGACCTGTTCGACAACCGCCGGCGCTCAAAGAACGAGACCGAGATCGGCGGAATCCGCAGGGCGCAGAAGGCGTGCGAGACGGCCCTCGACGCGGCGCGCGACCTCCTCCGACGGGCACAGCCGAACGGCGCCGGCCTCGAGGTCGACGGCGCCCCTCTCACCTCCGAGCGGATCAAGCGCGTGATCGAGGGTGTGTTCGCGGATCACGACGTCGAGGGCAGCGAGATGATCGTCTCGCACGGCCCTCAGACCGCCGTCGGCCACGACATGGGCTCGGGTCAGATCCGCCCGAACGAGCCGATCGTCTTCGACCTCTTTCCGAAGGACAAGCAGACCGGCTGCTACGCCGACATGACGCGTACGTACGTGGTCGGCGAGCCGGCCGACGAGGTGAAGGAGTGGTACGGCCTCGTCAAGGACGCGCTCGACCGCTCGACTGCGGCGGTGAAGCCGGGCGCGAACGGCCGCAAGCTCTTCGAGCTCGTCTGCGACATCTTCCAGCAGGCCGGCTACAAGACTGCGCTGAACAAGGAGCCCGGGGAAGTGCTCGAGGACGGCTTCATCCACGGCCTCGGCCACGGCGTCGGCCTCGAGGTGCACGAACTGCCGTCGATGTCGCGCACCGGGCACGATCTCGTTCCCGGCGACGTGATCACGATCGAGCCCGGGCTCTACCGCTCGGGCTACGGCGGCCTTCGACTCGAGGACCTCGTGCTCGTCACCAAGGACGGGTACGAAGTCATCACGGATTATCCGTACGAGCTGGAACCTTGAGAAAGTGCTCTCGGCGTAGGTTGTCTCTCACGTAACTTGGACGCGTAGCGTTTTGACAAACACGATCGAGACGATGCTCCTGGAGGAGCGCCGGTACGACCCTCCGCCCGACTTCGCACGCCAGGCGAATGCGCAGCCCGACATCTACGAGCGGGACTGGGAGGACTTCTGGGAGACGGAAGGACGCGAACGCATCACGTGGTTCGAGCCGTTCTCGCAGCTGTACGAGTGGAACCCGCCGTACGCGAAGTGGTACCTCGGCGGGAAGCTCAACGTCTGCTTCAACTGCCTCGACCGGCACGTCGAGGGCGGCAGAGGCGGACACACCGCGTACTACTGGGAAGGCGAGCCGGACGGCGAGCGGCGCGAGCTGACGTTCGGCGATCTCCTGGGCGAGGTCGTCCGGTTCGCGAACGCCATGAAGGACCTGGGCGTCAAGAAGGGGACACCCGTCGCGATCTACATGGGAATGGTTCCCGAGCTGCCGATCGCGATGCTCGCCTGCACGCGGTTGGGCGCGCCGCACACGGTGATCTTCGGCGGCTTCTCGGCTGACTCGCTGTCCGATCGGATGAACGACATGGAGTGCGAGCTGCTGATCACACAGGACGAAGGGTGGCGCTCCGGCAAGAAGGTGCCGCTGAAACGGAACGCCGACCTGGCGGTCGCGCAGTCCCCGTCGGTGAAACAGGTCGTCGTGTACCGGCGCACGGAAGACGACGTCCCGTTCGACCGCTCACGCGACCTGTGGTGGGACGAGCTCGTCGAAGGGAAGAGCGACGACCCGGCGTCGTGTCCTTGCGAGCCGATGGACTCCGAGGATCTCCTCTACCTGCTCTACACGTCCGGGACGACGGCGAAGCCGAAGGGGATCGTGCACACGACAGGCGGCTACCTCGCCGGCGTTGCGACGACGCACCACTACATCTTCGACGTCAAGCCCGACTCCGTGTACTGGTGCGCGGCCGACGTCGGCTGGGTCACGGGCCACAGCTACATCGTCTACGGCCCGCTGTGCAACGGCACGACGGGAGTCGTCTACGAAGGCGTTCCGAACTATCCGAATCCCGAGCGCTGGTGGGAGATCGTCGAGCGCTACAGGGTCGACATCCTCTACACCGCGCCGACGGCGATCCGCTCACACATGAAGTGGGGCCCTGAGCATGCCGCGCGCCACGACCTCTCGTCGCTGCGTCTGCTCGGCACCGTCGGCGAGCCGATCAACCCTGAGGCGTGGGTGTGGTACCGCGAGCACATCGGCGGCGACCGCACTCCGATCGTGGACACCTGGTGGCAGACCGAGACCGGGATGATCATGATCACGCCGCTGCCCGGGATCACGACGCTGAAGCCCGGCTCCGCGACGAAACCGTTCCCTGGCGTCGCCGCGGCGGTGTACAGCGAGAGCGGCGACGAGGTCGGGCCCGGCGGCGGCGGCTACCTCGTGCTCAAGCGGCCCTGGCCCGCGATGCTGCGCGGCATCCACAGGGACGACGAGCGTTACCGCGAGACGTACTGGTCGAAGTACGAGGACGTCTACTTCGCGGGCGACGGAGCGCGGATCGACGAGGACGGCGACTTCTGGCTGCTCGGGCGTGTGGACGACGTGATGAATGTGTCCGGCCATCGCATCTCCACGATCGAGGTCGAGTCTGCGCTGGTCGACCACAAGAAGGTTGCGGAGGCGGCGGTCTGCGGCCGCAGCGATGCGACGACGGGTCAGGCGATCGTCGCCTACGTGACGCTGAAGGGCGGCGAGGAGGGCTCCATCGAGATGCTCGAGGAGCTGCGCCAGCACGTCGGCACGAAGATCGGCCCGATCGCGAAGCCGGCGAACATCGTCTTCACGCCCGAGCTTCCGAAGACCCGCAGCGGCAAGATCATGCGGCGCCTCCTCCGGGACGTCGCGGAGAACCGTACGCTCGGCGACACGACGACGCTCGCCGATCCGACCGTCGTCGAGGAGATCAAGGACCGCGCGACGACCGAGACGCGCGAGGACTAGCTAGAGCTTCGAGGCGCAGTCGGCGACGGCGTTCGCCATCAGCCGCTTGATCTTGGCCGGGATCGTCTTCGAGAGACCGATCTCGGCGAAGTCTCGCGTCGAGACGCTGTTGCTGAGCTTGTCGAGGGTGCACGCACAGTAGGCCTGCTTCTTGGCGTTCCCGCCCGCGACGCAGCTCTTCATGTAGTTCGTCGTCAGAGCCTCGGGATAGTGGTAGCGGCCGTGCGTGACCACGGTGGTCCCTCCGCTCGCGGTGCTGGTCGTGGTCGAGACGACGGTGGTCGTCTTCGTCACCGTCTGCGTCGCCGGCTTCGCGGATTTCCCGCCTCCGCCGCAACCGGCGAGGACGAGGACCAGCGCGATCGCAAGGGGGAGGGCCAGCCGCACGCCCTAGATCATGACAGGCCGAGCGGCTAGGCCAGCAGCCGTTCGAACCGCTCCGCGTCGTCGAAGGGGCCGATGACGGCGAGGCGCAGGCCTTTTTTGTCCAGCAGATCCCGCGCGACGCGCGCCACGTCCTCGGCTGTGACCTTGTCGAGCTCGGCCAGAATCTCCGCGGGATCGGGTGTCTTCTCCTCGAGCACCTCCCGCCGAAGACCGAACATGATCAGGCCCTGAGGTGTCTCGAGCTGGAGGACGAAGCGGCCCTTGGCGAAGCTGCGCGCCTTCTCGAGCTCGTCCGGCGGAATCGGCTCCTCGGCGACCTTGCGCAGCTCGGCGGCGATCGTTGTGATCGCGTCGTCGATCCGGTTGATGTCGACGCCGGCCTGGGCGAACAGGGACCCGGCGTCGGTGTAGCTGTGGTTGATGCCAAAGACGTAGTAGGCGAGACCGCGCCGCTCGCGCACCTCGGTGAAGAGGCGTGACGACATCCCGCCGCCGAGGATCGTGGACAGCACCTGCAGCGCGTAGCGATCGGGATGCTCGAGCGGGTAGCTGTAGACGCCCACGGAAACGTGCGCCTGGTCGGACTGCTTCGTGTGCAGCTTGACCTGCGGCCCGCCGTTCGGGCTGAGCCTCGTCGGCTCCGGCTCGCCCGTCTTGGCCTCGGGAAGATCCCCGAGCAGCTCCTCGATCCGCTCGTGCAGGCCGTCGCCAAGGGCGCCGCCGATGCCGACGACCATCCGGGCGGGCTTGTACCAGCGATCGAGGTAGCTCGTGAACGTCTCGCGCGTCGCGCCGCGAACCGTCTCTTTGCGGCCGATGATGTCCCAGCCGAGCGGCTGGTCGTCGTAGAGCAGCTCCTCGTACACGCCGCCGATGTAGTCGCGCGGCGTGTCGTAGTACATGTTCATCTCCTCGATGATCACGCCCTTCTCGCGCTCGATCTCCTCGGCGTCGAACTTCGAGTGCCGGAGCATGTCGACGAGGACGTCGAGCGCGACGTCGCGCGACTCGGCCGCGCACTTGACGTAGTACCCGGTGTACTCCTTGCCGGTGAAGGCGTTGAACTCGCCGCCGATCGCGTCGATCTCCTTCGAGATGTCACGCGCCGTCGGACGCTTCTCCGTGCCCTTGAAGAACATGTGCTCGGAAAAGTGCGCGATTCCGTTCGTCTCGGGAGTCTCGTAGCGCGACCCGGCGGCGAGCATGACTGCGCAGGTCACCGACTGGGCCGACTCCATCGGGGCGGTGAGGATGCGCAGGCCGTTCGGCAAGCGCTCGAGGCGGAAGGTGCTCATGACGCCGATGCTACCCAGCCGCTTCGGGCAGTTGCGGCGCTCGAGCCTCAGTCGGGAAAGGGCTCGTCCGGCACGTCGCGGTCCAGGAAGCCGCAAAGCGGCCCCCAGCCGTCGTCGACGTCGAAGACGAGCAGGCCATCGGCCGGGACGCGACTCGCCACCTCGTCGGTCCAGCGGCGGTACACGTCCAGCGCGTGAGCTCGGTCCTCGAACGCGCCCTGGAAAAGCCCCGTCCAGACCACGTCGCGGAACACCTGGAGCAACCCGGCGGGGAGCGGGGAGTCGGGCGACGTGGTGAGCTTGTAGATCGACTCCCGCACCCGCTCGTACGCCCGCTCCGGTTCGCGCACCGTGAGCAGGACCCTTGCGTCCGGATACGCGTCGAGCAGTTCCGCGTAGAACACGCACGCGGGGAAGTCCACGCAGGAGGCGTAGGGGCCGAACAGCGCGTGCCAGTCACCTGCGCCCGTAGCGAGTGCTTGCCAGAGAGACGTCTGCTCCGGATGCTCCCGGACGTCTGCGACGTGGTAGCACGGGCCGAAGCCGATCCGCTCGAGCGCAGCCTTGGCCTGCAGCGTGCCCGTACCGCCGAGGCCGGCCCCGATCACTTGCATCCCGATTACGTCAGGACGCGAGCGTCGAGCGCGTCGATCTTCGCGACCTTGCGGGCCGACGCACCTCCCTGGAACGACGAGTTGAGCCAGTGCTCGAGCAGGAGCGTTGCAACTTCGGGACCGACGACCTTCGCGCCGAGACAGAGCACCTGGGCGTTGTTCGACTTCTGAGCGCGCTCCGCGGAGTACGGATCGGCGACGGCTGCCGCGCGGACTCCGGGAACCTTGCACGCCGCGATTGCCATCCCGATTCCGGTTCCGCACACGAGGACGCCGCGCTCCACCTCGCCGGCGGCTACGTCCTCTGCGACGACGACCGCGACGTCCGGATAGTCGACCTCGTCGGTCGTGTGGCACCCGTGATCTCGCACCTCGTGACCGAGCGTCTCCAACTGGCTCTTGAGCATCTCCTTCATCTCGAATCCGTGGTGATCGGATCCGACGGCGATCTTCATCCCAACCTCCCTGGTTCCAGCATCAGGCCGCGTCGCTGCCGACGGCCCTTTCCGTGCCCCTCCTGGCGAGCGCGAAGTCCTCTGCGTAGCGTTCGTTCATGACCCGCGTCTTGTCGCGGATCCTCTGGTATCGCTCCTCGGTGTCGAACAGACGGCCGGACGACGTCCCGGCGAGACATGTCACTCCGTTCTGACGCACGTCGATGAAGGCGACGTGATCGCCCTTCAGGTCCTGGTGGAGGGACAGCGTGCTGACGGCGCGCGCGACGATCGGATAGTCGAGCTCGATGTAGTTGTAGAAGTAGAGGCTGAACTCCTGGAGGGACATGCGCGTGTCGAGCGGGATGTCCGCCAGTACGTGGCTCAGGGCCATTCCGATTTGCCGCACGCCTTCAAGGATGAAGAGGCCGACGAAGTGATCGGAGTCGTGGTCGATCCGGATCTCGTCCGTGTCCTTGAGGAGGTTGAAGTACAGGACGTCACCGACGCGCAGAGGCACCGAGAGGAGACAGTTCTCGCGCGAGGACTTCCGGATCAGCACTGGATCGATCTTCTCGGGCACGGGATCGTCCGGGAGCAGCTGAATGTGGCTGTCACGGAGCTCGTCCGCGAGGAACGGGATCCGGTCGAAGATGCGGAGGCGCTCGTCGACCAGGCGCTTGCTCTGGCCGGGTTTGCCGAACATCTCGCGGACGATCTCGCCGTGCGCCTGCCGCATCGGGAAACTGTGCCACGCCGGCCCCGTGAACGGAAGGCCTTGGCTCGGCAACAGCGATCTGGAAGACTCGCCCGATGGCGGCCCTGCGGGCGGTGGCGTTCGATTACGGCGACACGCTCGGTGATCTGACGGTCGCCGAGCAGAAGCTGCTCGAGGCGTACGTCGAGATCCGACAGATGCTCGAGGCTCAGGCGCACCGCGACATTCCGGAGGCGCCGGATCTCATCCAGGCCGTGACCGTGCGCGTGATCGGTCTCGTCAATGCGTCGTACGCGCGGCACGAGCTCGAGGAGCTCGACGTCCTCGGTCTCTTCGAAGAGGCGCTTGCCGCCTTGGGGCTGGAGGTGCCGCGCGACCTCGTGCAGCAAATCGCGGAGATGGAATACAGGGCGATGGTTGCGGTCCGGACGGTTCCGCCGGAGAACCTCCAGGCGCTGGCGGATCTGCATGCGCGCGGACTCAAGCTCGGACTCGTCTCCAATGCGCATTTCCTGCCCGCGTTGATGCTGGAGGACTTCGAGCGGCTCGGCCTCGCTCAGTACATGGATGCGATCGTCATCTCGTCGCAGCTCGGCGTTCGGAAGCCGCATCCGGCGATCTTCCGGCAGGTTCTCGACAAGCTCGGCGTCTCACCCGACGAGGCGATGTTCGTCGGCGACAAGGTGCGAGAGGACATCGTGGGACCAAAAGAGCTTGGAATGCGTGCCGTGCTCTCGCATCAATTCCGCCAGGAGGACTTCGCGGATGCTCCCATGACCCCGGACCTCGTCATTCATTCGCTCGCCGACCTCGTTCCGTATGTCGATCAACTTCGCCTGGAGGCTCCCGTCCGGACATGACGGGCGTTCGACCGCGCGCCGAGTAGCTCTTCTCAGACACCGGCGAGCAGTTCCTGCTCCCGCTCCGGCGAGAGCCCGACTCCGTCGGCACGCGGCCACTCGCGCTGTGCGTCCCAGGCGAGCGTGTCGGCGATCGTCTCAGCGAGCGGCCGAAACGTCAGCCCCGCGGCGGTTGCCTTCGAGACCGGGACACTGTTCGCAGCCTGCCACCCCGGCGACGCGATCCAGAGCGGGACACCCATCCACTCTTCGACGCCTTCGCCGAGCAGGTAGTCGCTCGGCACCCACGTCAGCCTCGCGTCGCTGCGGATGACGCTGAGGCACTCGTCGAGCAGCCCCTGAAACGTCATCACCTCCCCGGTCGCGTTGTAGATCCCGCTGAGGCCGCTCTCGGTCGCGCGGACGATCCAATCGCCGAGATCCCTGACGTCGACGAACTGCACCGGATCGCCCGGATCACCGGGTGCAAGGACGTGTCCGCCGGCCTGGATGCGCCGCGGCCAGTACGTGAACCGGTCGGTGGGATCGTGGGGGCCGACGATCAACCCCGGCCGCACGATCAGCGCCCGCTCGCCGAACTCGCCCTCGACGATCGACTCGCAGATCGCCTTGAGTGCGCCGTAGTGCTCGAGGTCCTCCGCATTCGGATCGTCGAGCTCCTCGACGGGCGCACCCTCCACTTGCTCATCCGGCGTCCTGTGAGCCGCGTACGCCGAGACGCTGGAGACGTAGACGTACCGGCCGACACCGCGGAGCGCTTCAACCGAGAGACGCACGACGCGCGGAAGGAACGTCGCCATGTCGAGTACTGCGTCCCACTCGCCGCCGCCGAGCGCACTCAGGTCCTCGGTCCGGTCGCCGCGGATCTTCTTCACGTCGGGATACAGACCGGGATGTGTCTGCCCCCGGTTGAAGAGGGTCACGTCGTCACCGCGTGAAATTGCAGCGTCGACGGTCGCGCGACCCAGGAACTTCGTCCCACCGAGGACGAGCAGCCGCATCAGAAGCGCTGGATCGCGCTGAAGATCGCGTTCGCCCCGAAGTCGAGCGCCGAGGCCGGCACCCGCTCGTCCGCCGCATGCACGAGCTCGAGGAACCTGAAGTCCGGCGGCAGCCGCAGCGGCACGAAGCCGTACGTCTGGATCCCGAGCGGCGCAAAGAAGCGCGCGTCCGTAACGCCGGGTTGCAGCAGCGGCACGGGAATCGCGTCGGGGTCGAGCTCGCGGAGGACCCCGCCGAGCATGTCGAATAGCGCGAGGTTCGGCTCGGGCGGGCCCGGGTCGTGCCGGACGAGCTCGATCTCGACGTCGTCGCCGACAACGTCCCGGATTTCGCCGATCACGTCATCCGGCGTGAATCCCGGCAGCGCCCGGGCGTCGAGCTCGAGCTCGACCACGCTCGGGACGACGTTGATCTTCTCGCCCGCGTGGACGATCGTGGCACTGACGGTGTTGCGCAACATCGGCTCGAGCAGCCGGCCCTGGCGTCCGAGCCGTCTCAGCACGCGGTCCGTGAGGCGCGGTTTCAGCAACGAGAGGAAGGCGCCCCGCTTCGGGCGCGGCAGAGCCGCCGCGATTCCTTCGACGAAGGCGCGCGCGACCGGTGTCACGTGCACCGGAAGTGGTTGCCGGTCGAGGTCGCGGAGGAACTTCGCGAGCCGCGCCATCGTGCCACCACGGTTGACCATCGCGCCGTGGCCGCCGGGCCCGCGCACGGTCGCCTTGAGCCAGCAGATCTGCTTCTCCGCCACCTGGATCGGGTAGAAGCGCCGCCCGGCGAGCTCGAGCGAGAAGCCGCCGAACTCGCTGAGGGCGTAGCGGACTCCCTCGAACAGATGGGCGTGTTCCTCTGCGAGGAAGCGCGCGCCGATGTCGCCGCCGGCCTCCTCGTCCGCGAGCACCGCGAGAATCACGTCGCCCGGAAGCGCCGTGCCCTCGTGCTTTGCGCGGAGGAACGCGCTGACGAGCATCGCGACCGGGCCCTTCATGTCGACCGCACCGCGCCCCCAGACGTAGCCGTCGACGAGCTCGCCGCCGAACGGCGGCCGCGCCCAGTTCTGGCCCGACGTGGTGACGACGTCCAGGTGCCCCTGCAGCAGCAGCGGCGCCTTGTCGGCGCCCTCGAGCCGGGCAACGAGGTTGGGCCGCCCAGGCACCTTGGCGTACACCTCGGTCTCGATGCCGGCCTCAGCCAGCAGGCCGCGCACGAACTCGACGCACCCCTCCTCGTTCCCCGGCGGGTTCGTCGTGTCGAAGCGGATGAGCCGCTGGAGCAGCTCGGCTGGAGTCACAGCGACGCGATGGTCGCGAGCAATCCGTCGACTTCCTCTGCGGTGTTGTAGTGGACGATCCCGGCGCGCACCGCCCCTTCGTCCTCGAGACCGAGCCGCTTCATTACCTCGAGGGCGTAGTAGTTCCCGTGCCACACCGCGTAGCCGGCGTCTCCGAGCCGTGTTGCCGCCTCGCGCGTCGAGACGCCGTCGACGTTGAACGCGAACGTCGCGACGCGGCCGTCCATCGTCGGCAGGCCGTAGAGAGTGACGCCGTCGGGCAGCCCGGCGAGAAAGCGTTCGCCCAGCTCGCGCTCGTGCGTGCGGATCGCGTCCCAGCCGATCGACTCGACGTACTCGACTGCGGCGACGAACCCGGCGAGGAGCTCGTGCGGAAGCGTGCCCGTCTCGAAGCGGTGGCCCAGCGGCTCATCGGCCGCCGGCCGGACCTTGTAGGGCCGCCACGACTCGAGCAACCCGGCCCGGCCGAAGGCGAGCCCGAGGTGCGGCCCGAAGTACTTGTACGGCGAGCAGACGAGGACGTCGACGCCCCAGTCCGCGACGTCGATCGGGCCGTGCGGGCCGTAGTGGACCGCGTCGGCCCAGGCGAGCGCCCCTGCCGAGTGGGCCAGCTCCGCCACGCGCTTGATGTCGGTGAGCGTCCCGACGGCATTCGACGCGACCGGGAAGGCGACGACGCGCGTGCGGTCGCTCAGCTTCCGCTCGAGGTCGTCAAGATCGAGCGTCGTGTCGTCGTTGATGTCCGTGAGGACGACCCGTAGGTCTTTGTCGTGCGCGAGCTCGAGCCACGGCGACACGTTCCCATCGTGGTCGAGCTTTGTGACGACAATCTCGTCGCCCGCCTTCCAGTCGCGTGCTGCAGTGCGCGAGAGCGCGAAGTTCAGCGTCGTCATGTTCGCGCCGAAGATCGTCTCCTCGGGCGCGCAGCGGAGGAAGTCGGCGGCCGTCAGGCGCGACTCGGAGACGAGCGCTTCCGTGCGCCGGCTGGTCTCGTACGGCCCGCTGACGTTGGCGTTGGAGTCGCGGTAATAGGCGGCGACGGCGTCGATGACCGAGTCGGGCACCTGAGTCCCGCCGGGCCCGTCGAAGAAGGCGAGCGGCCGGTTGAGCGCGGAGAAACGCGCGCGGATTGCCTGGACGTCGAACGCCACGATTGACATCGACGACACGCTACTACGATTCCCCCGTGAGCCCGGCCACGAAGGAGCGGATCGACCGCGGTACCGGCAGCGGCGTCGGCGCGCCGTGGAACGTCGTCGTCCTCAACGACAACCACAACACGTTCGAGGGCGTTGCATTCGCGCTGTCGTCGACGCTGCCCGGCGTTTCGTACGACCAGGCGATGTCCCTCGCGAACCGGATTCACAACAGCGGCCGCGCGATCGTGTGGTCGGGCCACAAGGAGGCGGCCGAGCTGTACTGGGACGAGCTCCGCGGCCACGGCTTGACGATGGCGCCGCTGGAACGGGTTTGACCAAGCGTCCGACCCTCCGGTTCTGACTCGCTTTCGGCCTGCTGCACTCCGTCGGACGTGGCCGATCGTGACCCTGTGGAAGAAAAGTCACACTTTCGTTCCACGAGGGTCAGACCGTAGTGTTTTCAGACATGTCGGTTGCAGACCCGCGGCGGTAGCGCTGTGACCACGAAGCCGCTCGCCGTCCTCGGCGCGACCGGGTACACCGGGCGCCTGGTTGTCGACCGCGCTCGCGAGCTCGGCTTCCCGCTTCGCCTCGTCGGACGAAGACGCGACGCACTGGAGGAGCTGGCTGTCGCCGGCGAGGAGATCCGCGTTGCCGATGCGCGCGACGAGCGTGCGCTCCTGGAGGCGTTCGACGGAGCGTTCGCGGTCGCGTCCACTGCGGGCCCGTTCGTTGCCACCGGCGATCTCCCCGTCGCGGCCTCGATCGACCGCGGCGCGCACTACCTCGACACGAGCGGCGAGCAGGCGTTCGCCCGCCGCGTCTACGACACGTACGGCGGCCGCGCTGAGGCGGCGAACGTCGTGGTCCTGACGTCGTTCGGCTTCGACTACGTGCCGGGTGACTTTGCGGCACGGCTTGCGGCAGACGGGCTCGAGCCGCTCGACGAGGTGCTCGTCGCGTACTCCGTGTCGAGCGTGGCGGCGTCGTCGGGGACGCGCAGAACGATCGGCCACGTCATGCGGCAGCCGCAGGTGACGTGGGAAGGAGGACGACTGATCGAGTCTCGTTTCGGTGCGAACACCCGCACTATGCGGTTTCCGTTCGGTGAGCGCGACGTCGTCGAGTGGAGCGGGACCGAGCCGCTGACGGTGCCGCGCCACACGGAGACGCAG
>JBASRJ010000044.1:0-24320 GCA_049273785.1 Gaiellaceae bacterium
GGACCAGCGCTGCTGCGAGCGCGAGCACGAGCGGCCGGCGCTGAAGCGGTGGCTGCGCGCGCTGCAGGACGTCCAGCCAGTCTGGCTCGCGCAGCGGTTCGGGCACGAGCGCATCGAGCTCTTGACGGACGAACACGTCGAAATCGGTCATGGTCGAACCTCCTGCAGCAGGCGTCTGAGAGTTCTGTGCGCGGCGTTGAGCGTTGCCGCGACGGTGCCGGGCGCCACCTCGAGCGCCGCCGCGATCGACTGGTAGTCCAGATCGGCGTAGTAACGGAGGAACAGCGTCAGGCGCTGCCGCTCGGGGAGACGCGCGACTGCCTCTGCGACTGTGGTCGGATCCTCGGACGAGCCGGCGGCCTCGATGTCGGCGAGCTCCGCGTGGATCGGCCGCACGCTCTCCTTCAAGGCCGCGTTGACGACCAGCCGCCAGACCCACGCTTCGAGCGGTCCTTCGCCGCGGAATCGCTTCCGCTCTCGTATCGCCGCCGCGAAGCCCTCCTGGACGGCGTCCAACGCGCGGTCATCGCTGCGCAGGATCGCTGTCGCGACCCGCAGGAAGACGCGGAAACGACGGCGATACAGCCCTTCCAGTTCCGCGAGCCGCGAGTCGGTCACAGACGAATGATCCTCAAACCCGCCGGTTTCTTTAGTCGGCCCGTGGACACGGCGGCGAACGTGCGCTATCTCTTGAAGTACTGCGGACTGCTCTGGGGGAGGGCCATGAAATGCGGATTCTGGTCAGCGACTCGAATGTCGTCGACGACCTGCGGGAGTATCTACGGCGCTGTGACTGCACGGTCGAGCTCCGAGGCCCGACCGTGCTCGAAGCGGCCCCACCTGGTCGCGACGTCGAGCCGGTCTACTTGCGGATGGAGCTCGACGCCTATCTCCGGGTTTGGCGGACGATGCATCCGGGGGTGACTGCAGACATCGCCTGAGAGCGCCGCTCCGTCCGCCGAGGGATGGAGGATTCACCGCATGACCTTCAGGTGGCTCGATCGCTGGGGTCCGCTGGCCGGTGCCCTCGGGGTCATGTCGTTCGTCATCGCGATCCTTCTCTACGGAAACGGGCCTAAGGACGACGACCAGAAGATCGTCGCCTACTTCGCCAAGGACTCCCATCAGACGAAATATCTGGTCGCGTTCTACTTCTTCTTCGCAGCGTTCTTGCTGATGCTCGTGTTCCTCACCGCGCTCCGGGCGTTGCTGATCGAGGCTGAAGGCGAGCCGGGACGCTTGACCGCGCTCGCGTTCGCGGGCGGCGTTGCCAGTGCGGTGCTGCTGCTGGCGGCCAACGCGTTCTTCGCGGCGCCGGCGATCACGGCCAAGGACACGGACAAGTTCAAGCTGGATCCGAACACCTACCGATTCATCAATGACACGGGTTACGTGTTCTTCATCACCGGCGTGATGGCGGCGGTCCTGATGGTGGCCGCGACGTCGGTGATCGCGCTCAAGACGGGCGTCTTCCCGCGCTGGTTTGCGTGGGTCGGGTTCCTGGTCGCAGCGACGTTCCTGGTCGCCTTCTTCTTCGTCCCGATCTTCGTGCTCTGGGGTTGGATCCTCGTAGCCAGCGGCTACATGCTGCTCTCGGCGCGGAGGGCGCGGCCGCAGCCGCCCGCGGCCTAGGGACCCGCAAGCAGCGGGCGGCCGGGCCCCGCCGTCGTGCGCTACAACTCAGACGTGGCTTCCAAGCCCGTCGAGCAGCTCGAATCGGTGGTGATCCGGTTCGCCGGGGACTCCGGCGACGGGATGCAGCTGACCGGCGGCCGCATGACCTCCGAGACGGCCATGATGGGCAACGACCTCGCCACGTTCCCGGACTTCCCGGCCGAGATCCGCGCCCCCGCCGGCTCCCTTCCGGGCGTCTCCGGCTTCCAGCTCCACTTCGCCGACCACGACATCCTCACCCCGGGCGACGCGCCCAACGTCCTCGTGGCCATGAACCCGGCGGCGCTGAAGACGAACCTCAAGGATCTGCCGTCGAGCGGCATCCTCGTCCTCGACGCCGACGCGTTCACCGAACGCAACCTCCAGAAGGCCGGCTACGTGACGAACCCGCTCGAGGACGGCTCGCTCGACTCCTACGAGGTGCACGCGGTGCCGCTGACGACGATGACGATCGAGGCGCTGAAGGAGATCGAAGGCATCACGAAGCGCGAGGCTGAGCGCTCCAAGAACATGTTCGCGCTCGGACTGATGTCGTGGTTGTACGGCCGCCCGACGGAGAACACGATCGCGTACCTCCAGCAGAAGTTCGCCAAGCGCCCGGAGATCGCCGCCGCGAACGTGAAGGCGTTCAACACCGGCTACGCCTTCGGCGAAACGACGGAGTCGTTCACGGTCCAGTACGAGGTGAAGCCCGCTGCACTGCGGCCCGGCGTCTACCGGAACATCACCGGGAACCAGGCGCTCGCGTACGGGCTGATCGCCGCGTCCGTCAAGTCAGGACTGCCGTTGTTCCTCGGCGCGTATCCGATCACGCCCGCGTCGTCGGTCCTCGAGGAGCTCGCGCGGCACAAGAACTTCGGCGTCCGCACGTTCCAGGCGGAGGACGAGATCGCCGCGGCAGGCTCGGCACTCGGCGCGAGCTTCGGCGGCGCGCTCGGCGTCTGCACGTCGAGCGGTCCGGGCATCGTGCTCAAGCAGGAGACGATCGGCCTCGGCGTCACGCTCGAGTTGCCGCTTCTGATCGTGGACATCCAGCGCGCCGGCCCGTCGACCGGAATGCCGACGAAGCCGGAACAGGCGGATCTCCTCAACGTCATGTTCGGCCGCAACTCGGAGTCGCCGGTGCCGGTGATCGCCGCGGCGACGCCGTCCGACTGCTTCGACGCAGCGCTCGAGGCGGCCCGGATCGCCGTCAAGTACCGGACGCCGGTATTCCTGCTCTCCGACGCGTACCTCGCGAACGGCAGCGAGCCGTGGCTGCTACCGAACGTGGACGACATCCCGGCGATCGATCCCGCCTTCGCCGCGCCGAACGGCGGCGAGTTCCAGCCCTACGCCCGAGACGAGGAGACGCTCGCGCGACCGTGGGCGATCCCCGGCATCGCCGGCCTCGAGCATCGCATCGGCGGCCTCGAGAAGCAGGACGTCACCGGCAACGTCAGCTACGACCCCGACAACCACGACCGGATGGTGCGGCTGCGCGCGCAGAAGGTCGCGGGCATCGCGCAGGACATCCCGGAGCTGGAGGTCGACGATCCAGACGGCGCGGACACGCTCGTGCTGAGCTGGGGCGGGACGTACGGCTCGGTCGCCGCGGGCGTGCGCCGTGTGCGTGCGACGGGGAAGAAGGTCGCGCACGCGCATCTCCGGTACCTGAACCCGTTCCCACGCAACACGGGCGAGGTGCTCCGGCGCTACGAGAAGATCCTCGTGCCGGAGATCAACCTCGGCCAGCTCGTGAAGCTGGTCCGGGCGGAGTTCCTCGTCGATGCAACGGGCTTCAACCTCGTGCGTGGCATCCCGTTCCGCGCGAGCGAGGTCGCCGACGCGATCGACGCGATGGTGGACGCATAAGGATCCGGAACGTGCACGAACGCGAGCTCGCCGCGTCTGCCGACGAGGTGGGACCGCTCGTCGACGACCCGAACCGGATGTGGCCGCACGGCCGCTGGCCGGAGCTGCGCTCCGACGGCATCGGGTTCCTGCGGCACGAGCCGCTCGAGCACGAGTTCGGGAAGGTGCGGAGTTTCCGGATCACGGGGCCGCGAGGATTCGCGGGCTGGCACGGCTGGGACGTCACGGCCAACGGCCGGACCGTCCTCCGTCACGTCGTCGAGGTCGAGTGCCGCGGCTGGGCGCGACTTCTGTGGCCGCTCCTCGTCCGCCCGATCCACGACGCGCTCCACGAAGACGTTCTCGACCGAGCCGAAGCAGCCGTCGGCGGCTCCCCCGCTAGCCGCGAATGGTCGCGGCGCGTCAGGTTTCTGCGCTGGCACATCGCGAGGCTCCGAGGGCGTTGACGAAGTGACCGACCGCCTGCGCGCGCTCTGGGATTTCGACGATCTCGATGCAAGCGAGCGGCGCCTTCGAACACAGCTTGACCACGAGACCACCGACCCTGGTCGAGCCGAAGTCTTGACCCAGCTCGCGCGCGTCGAAGGGCTGCGCGGCGAATTCGAGCGATGCGCCCAACTGCTAGACAAAGCGGAGCCGCTCGCCGGCGCGAACCCGGTCGCAAACGTGCGCCTGGAGCTCGAGCGCGGCCGGATGTTCCGGTCGGGCGGCGACCCCGAGGCTGCGTTTCCGCTTTTCCAGGACGCGTTCTCACGCGCGGTCGAAGCCGACGACCGCTATCTCGCCGGTGACGCGGCGCACATGTGCGCGATCTCGGTCGACGACCGCGCGCTCCAGGAGGAGTGGACGCACCGCGGGCTCGACGAAGGCGATCCGTACTGGGCGGGGCCGCTGTACAACAACCGCGGTTGGTCGTACTTCGAAGCCGGCGACTTCGCCCGGGCGCTCGAGCTCTTCGAGCTGGCGCTGGAGGCGCGTCTGCGCGATCCGGACAACCAGCAGGCGATCGAGTGGGCACACGACGCGATCGCGGAAGCGAAGAAGGCGCTCGCCGAGGCGTAGCGTGCTCCTGTACGACAGTCCCGTCTCGGGGAATTGCTACAAGGTGCGGCTGCTGCTCGCGCACCTCGGGATCCCGTACGAGCGGCGCGCGATGGACGTCATCGACCGGTCGAACCGGCGCGAGGTGCTCGGCGACCTCAACCCATCGCTGCGCGTGCCGACGCTCGTCCTGAACGACGGCAAGCCGCTGGCCGAGTCGAACGCAATCCTCTGGTACTTCGGCGAAGGCACGCGGTTTGTCCCAGAGGACAGGTACGAACGCGCGCAGGTGCTGCAGTGGATGTTCTACGAGCAGTACGAGCTGGAGCCCGCGTTAGCCGTGGTGCGCTTCTGGATTGCGTACTCGGGTCGTCCCGAAGGGCTGTCCGAAGAGCGGCGCGAGGAGCTGACGAAGGCGGGCTACCGAGTGCTGGCCGCGATCGAAGGCCACCTCGACGGGCGAGCAGTGCTCGTCGGCGAGAGCCTCACGCTCGCGGACATCTCGTTGTACGCGTACACGCACGTGGCGCACGAGGGAGGTTTCGAGCTCGAGCGCTATCCGGCGGTGCGCGCATGGCTCGACCGGGTCGCAGCCGAGCCCGGGCACGTTCCGATCGACGCCTGACTATGATCGGACGGATGGGCGAGCGCCTCGAAGGCCGGTTGCTCTGGCTCCTGATTGCGACCGGCTCGATGGCGGGTGCAGTGGCATTCGGGGTCCTGCGCAACTGGCTCCCGTTTGGGCTGTTCGGAGCGTCGGGACTCATCGCGACTGCGCAGCTGATCCGGATCCAACTGCGCCCCCGCGAAGGTGGCGGTGGGGGGAAGCGGCGGTGGTGAGCTCGCACGCTCAATCCGAGAACTCGGTGAGCGGGCTTGCGTGCTTCGGCTCGTAGAGACCGATTTCGCCCGCTCCCGGGACCTTGAACCTCGTCACGAGACCGAACCCTTCGTCCTCGATCGGCCCTACGAACTCGACGCCCTTTTGCTCGAGCTCTGCGACGGTCCGTCTGATCTCGTGGCACATGAAGAACAGCTCGTGCTGCCCGGTCTGACCGCTCCAGCCCGGGCCCGGGTGAATGCCCAGCTCGCCGGGCGGTAGCGCGAAGATCAGCCAGCCGGGGTGCGCCTCGACGTGCTCGAAACCGAGTACGTCGCGAAAGAAGGCGCGTGCTGCATCGGCATCCTCCGCGAAGATAAGCGTGTGAGCCCCGGCGATCACGGGCGGCATCATCGCAAGGGTCAGACCCTCCGGGTCTGACCCTTCGCTTCCCGTGGGTGTGTTGGCAGCCCGTGTCGCGCGGAGTAGGCTCGTTTGGTCGGGAGGAGACCCGTCTCGATCACAGCGGCTCTCAGAGGAATGCTCGTCGCGGCGTTCGTCGTCGCGGCCCTCGTCGCCGCCCCGGTTTCTGCGGCTTCGACGCCGACCCAGCTCGCGTTTGCGGTCTGCCCGAACGTCACCCAGCCGATCTACCCCGGCCCGGCTCCCGGGCCAGGCGATCTGCAGCACGTGACCAGTCAGCTGGGCTGTGCCCCGCCGGTCACATCGGCGAACTTCGTCGACCCGGTGGGCTGCACGGGACACACGAACACGGACCTCGGAATCTTCCGCCTGGGGCAGAACCCGTTCGGCGTCGCGGTCCAGATCTCGACACAAGCCAGCTGCCCACCAGACCCGCCGAATCTCGGCGCCGGCATCGGCAACGGTGCGTTCAGCGTGAGCGTTGCGCGAGCGGGGTTCTGTCCGTCCACGGTGACAATCCCGGGCCGGACCGGTAACGCGAGCGTCGTCCTCCCGATCGGGAACCTTTCGTTCGGCAAGTACACCGTGACCGTCGACTTCCCGGCTCAGGGCGACTGGTCGGGTATCCGTGCGAGTGGAACGCTCCGCGTCGGCGACACGACCTTCACCGAGACGGACACGATCGCGCTCGCCAGAGGCAACACCTTCGCCGTCCTGCTCAACAACAGCCTCGCCGGGCAGGGCGCAGGTCAGCTCGTGTCGAAGGTCGGCAACCGGTTCATCAACCTGAGCGGCACCGATTACTACGCCTGCGGGACGATCAACGTTGCGGCGACCCTGAAAACCGGGAAGCGCGGCGCCAACGGGGTCGCTCGCCTGAGCGGTGACGGCAGCATCAACGGAGGCACAGGGAACTACAAGGGCCTACGGGGGAGCTTCACGGTCACGGGCTCGCTCAGCACGAGAACGAGCAGAGGGACGCTCGTGCTCAAGGGCTCGGCAACGTACTAGCCGGCTCCGGCCGCGTCTACCATAGAGGCATGGCGACGAACGGCAAGCTGACGGCGAAGGACTACAAGACCGACCAGGAAGTCCGCTGGTGCCCGGGTTGCGGGGACTACGCGATCCTCGCAGCGCTTCAGTCCTTCATGCCCGAGCTCGACGTCCCCAAGGAGAAGATCGTCTTCGTCTCCGGGATTGGCTGCGCCGCCCGCTTCCCGTACTACATGGAGACGTACGGGATGCACTCGATTCACGGGCGCGCGCCGGCGATCGCGACAGGGCTCTCGACATCGCGGCCCGACCTGATGGTGTGGGTCGTGACCGGAGACGGCGACGCGCTGTCGATCGGCGGGAACCACCTGATCCACTCGCTGCGGCGGAACGTGAACATCAAGATCATCCTGTTCAACAACGAGATCTACGGGTTGACGAAGGGCCAGTACTCGCCGACGAGCCCGCTCGGGACCAGGACGAAGTCGACGCCGATGGGGTCGCTGGATCACCCCTTCAATCCGCTGTCGCTGGTGATCGGCGCGGAGGCGACGTTCGTCGCGCGGTCGATCGACACGGACCGCGCGCATCTAACGGGAGTGCTACGCGCCGCGGCCGAGCATCGCGGCAGCTCGTTCGTCGAGATCTTCCAGAACTGCAACATCTACAACGACGGCGCGTTCGATTTCGTGCGGGACGACAAGACGAACCGGATGTACCTGGAGCACGGCAAGCCGATCCGCTTCGGCGAGGACGGTTCGAAGGGCGTACGCCAGCGCCCGGACGGGTCGGTGGAGGTCGTGGACGTGACGGACGAGAGCGAGCTGCTTGTGCATGACGCGCACCATGCGGAGGCAAGCCCGGCGTTCGCGCTGAGCCGGCTGACGAGGGAGAGCTGCGGCGCGACGCCGATCGGCGTGTTCAGGGACGTCCAGCGCGAGGTCTACGACGATCTGATGGGCGAGCAGATCGAAGCCGCGCGGGAACAGAAGGCAGGCGATCTCGCCTCGCTTCTGACCACCGGCGATACGTGGACGCTCGGCGGTTAGCCGGGCCGTTCCGCGCCGGCGTCGTTCTCCTAGGTCTGTACTACTTGCTCTGGCTCGGCGTCGGCGTCTTCGAGATGACGAAGATTCCCGCTGACGGCATGGCGGAGGTTGTTGGGGCTTCCGTTAGGTGATCGGGCTGGCCGCCCTGGCATGGAGAAGCCGGTCACTCGCCGGCCTGGTGCTGATCTGCCCACTGGCTGTCCCGATCGGATTGATCGGAGTCGCGATCACTCTCTTCGGCCCGGCACAGATTCTCGTCACGATCAGCGCCGATCACGGCTTGCAGAAGGCGATCGCGTTCGGCTTCCTGGTCGCGGCTCCCGCGGCGATCGGATTTGGTCTTCATCGCCTCAGATGACTGACCACCAGAAGTCGCCCTTCGTAGCGTCAACCGCCCTTCGAGACCGCCGTCAAGGCGACGATTCGACCAAGGGCGGGGTCGGCCCGGACCTGAGTCCGGCGTGCCCGGCGGCTCGTCGATCCATCTTGAGTGCGTGGACGTCTACCTCGACGAGGATCTGGAGGACTACATCGATCTCGCAACGAGGTTCGCGGGATCGATCAACGTGGCCCTGTTCTGGGATCGGATCAACGGTGACCTGGTTGTCGTCGCGCACGATGACCTGACGGGCGAAGACCTGAGGATCGAGGTCGAGCCGGATCGGGCGGCCGAGGTCTTCCGACACCCGTTCGCGTACGCCTCGCAGGGCCTGGTCGTGCGGTCCAAGCTGGCAACGACCGAGCAGACCTGACGCATTCCAGGCCGGTGTCTCGTACAGCGTCTTGAACGCGGACGCTTTCCCACCTACGATCGGTGGGGGATACGAGGAGGGGATGATGGGGGAGAAGGACGTCGACCGCGCGTGCGGTGGTGGCGCTGAGCACGCAACCACCGACTCTGCGGACGTGGACGACTACGTCGACCTCGCGACGAGGTTCGAGGGATCGATCAACGTCGCGCTCTTCTGGGATCGAGGGAAGGGCGACCTGATCGTCGTCGCGCAGGACAGGTTGACCGGAGAGGACTTGAGAATCCCGGTCGACCCAGACCGCGCAGCGGAGGTGTATCGGCATCCGTTCGCGTACGTCTCGGAGGGCCAGATCGTGCGGTTGAAAGGTATGGCGCGAACGTAACGGAGCGCGCCACCGCGCGCAGATCCGCGACAATTGACGAGCCGTCATGCCCGAGTACCTTGCGCCCGGCGTGTATGTCGAGGAGGTCTCCTTCCGAAGCAAGGAGATCGAGGGAGTCAGCACGTCGACTGCGGGGTTCGTCGGGGCGACCGCGGTCGGGCCTACCGAGGGACCGCGGGCGGTCACGAGCCTCACGGACTTCGAACAGAACTACGGCGACGGGTGTCGGCTGACCTTCGCCGACGTCGCCGCCCCGCTGCACAACTACATGTGGCATGCGGCGCGCGCCTTCTTTGCGCAGGGTGGGAAACGGCTCTTCGTGCAGCGCGTCGTCGGCGGAAAGGGGAAGCGCCCTGACGCTACCGAGTACGCAGGGGTCTGCGGGTTGCAGGCGTTCGAGCGGGTCGCGGAGATCGCGGCCGTCGCCGCTCCTGGATCGACCTTTGGCTACCAGGGCGAGTACGGTCCGCAGGCGCGTTCGATCGCCCGGGCGCTGGTCGAGCATGCCGAGAGGATGCGTTACCGCGTTGCCGTCCTCGACCCGGGCGATCGGCAGGAGGTCGAGCAGGTGCTGGCGATGCGCAACCTGATCGATTCGACCTACGCGGTCCTCTACTACCCGTGGTTGCGTACGGGGGAGGTCGTCGTTCCTCCGAGCGGTTTCGTCTCCGGTATCTACGCCCGAAACGACCTCAGTCGCGGAGTGGAGAAGGCGCCGGCGAACGAGCCCGTGCGCGGCACGGTCGAGCTCGAGACCATCGTGAGCGAAGCGGACGCGGAAGCGCTGAACGCGCGCGGAATCAACGGCTTTCGCGTCTTCGACCGCGGCGAGATCCGCCTCTGGGGAGCGCGGACGACCTCGTCCGACCCCGAGTGGAAGTACGTGAACGTCCGCCGGTACTTCGCCTACCTCGAGCACTCGATTGATCGGGGGACACAGTGGACCGTCTTCGAGCCGAACGCCGAACCGCTGTGGGCGGCGGTGCGCACGGCGATCGCGAACTTCCTCGTGGGCGAGTGGCGAAGAGGCGCACTCGCGGGCGAGAAGCCCGAGGAGGCGTTCTATGTCAAGTGCGACCGCAGCACGATGACCCAGAGCGATCTCGACGAGGGACGACTGGTGTGCCTCGCCGGCCTGGCGCCCCTGCGCCCGGCCGAGTTCGTGAACATCCGCATCGGCCGCTGGACCGCAGATCACAGCTGCCCGTGATGGCTACAGGCCTGTCGCACACCGAGGACCTCGCGGGGCTCGACCGTACTGGCGTACGCTGCGTGGGGCCAAAACGAAGGGAGCAACGATGCACGCACGTGTCGCGACGTTCGAAGGGGAAGACCGGGGCGCCGAGTACGAGCAGCAGATCCAGACGATCCGCTCTGAGGTCCAGAGCGGCAACCGCCCGCCGGGACTCGAAGACGCGAAAGGCGTCTTGATCCTCTCCGGCGAGGGCGGAAAGCGACTCGCCATCACGCTCTTCGACGACGAAGACGGAATGCGTCGCGGTGACGCGGCGCTGAACGAGAGAACTCCGGTCGGCATGGGGAAGCGCAGCTCCGTCGAGTTCTACGAGGTCGCAGTCATGGACATGCGCTGATGTACGCGCGCGTCTCGCCCTCCGCTCGCCTGACGACCTAGACCTGGTCATCCTCAGTACGCTCTCCTCGTGCGCGCCGTCGTCGTTCGCGAAGCAGGTGGCCCGGAGGTCCTCAAGCTCGAGGAGGTGCCGGATCCGCAGGCGGGCGAGGGCGAGGTGCTCGTCCGCGTCGAGGCCGCCGGGGTCAACCACGTCGACCTGACCCGGCGCGCGAGTGCAGACACCTTCCCGCTGATTCTCGGTTCCGACGCCGCCGGGCGGCGCGAGGACAGGGGCGAGCGGGTGCTCGTCACGAGCGCTACGGGGACATACGCGGAGCTCGTCGGAGCGAAGGAGGAGAACGTCTTCCCGATCCCGGATTCGCTCGACGCGGCGGCCGCCGCAGCGCTCGGCACCCCGTACAAGACCGCATGGTGGTCGCTCGTCGATGTGGGAGGCCTGAAGGAAGGCGACACGCTGCTCGTGCAGGGTGCGTCCACCGCCACGGGACAAGCCTCCGTCGATATCGGTCTGTCACTCGGCGCGAAGGTGTACGCGACGTCGCGGGCCGAGAAGCTCGACAAGGTCCGCGCGCTCGGCGCTGAGGCGCTCGAGTACGGCGATCCCAAGGTGCGAGAGCTCGGGGCGAACGTTGTCTTCGACCCAATCGGCGCCGACACGTTCTCTGACAGCGTCGAAGCGCTCGCGCCGCAAGGCACGGTTGTAACCCCGGGAGCCGTGGGCAGCCCGATGGTGTCGTTCAACCTCTGGTCACTGATGGGAAAGCGTGGGCGAATCCAGGGAGTCGGCAGTACACCGACGATCCGCGAGACGATGGAGCGCCTCATCTCTCTCGCCGGAGAGGGAAAGCTAAAGCCGGTCGTCGACCGTGAGCTGCCGCTCGAGCAAGCCGCCGACGCGCACCGTGCAATCGCAGCGCGGGAGACGTTCGGGAAAGTGATCCTGCGGCCCTAGTAGCCGCGGGCGCTCAGTCCGTCGGCATCGAGCCGCCGGTGTGCGCGAACGTCTTGTTGACGATCTTCCAGCTTCCGTCGATGTTGGCGAGCGCGAAGAAGTCGACGAAGGACAACGCTCCCCAGAAGCCGTCCTCCTCGAGGATCGCGATCGCGGCGTCCTTCTCCTCTTCGACCGTCCGGATCGTCGCGCGGTAGCTCCCGTCGACGTCGGCGGGCTGGCTCGCCGCCATGGAGATCATGTCGCTGATTGGAATGTCGAAGCGCTGTCCGTCGACAGACCCGTACATCCGCGCGTCCTGGTGAAACGCCTGCTCGAGCTTCGTGGTGTCGCCCTTTGCGACGCCGTCGATGTAGAGCTGCACGGTGCCCGCAACGGTCCGGTTGTCCGCTGTAACGGTGCTCATACTGGAGTCCTTTCGCCTGGTGTTGGCCCGCCCGGCGAAGTTATACGAGGCCGCCGGGACCAGGACAAGTCGGACCTCGCACCTGGAGTCACGCGGGCGGTTGGCGTCTGACCCTCCTGAGTCCGACTTCGAACTTGCTGAGCGCGGGTGGTTCCGGCTCCGTATGGAACGGCTCCAGGGCGGCGTACGCAGTGAACACTTCGAGCGCGTAGACGCGAAGGAACTTGAGATACCGGTACAGCAGGAAACCGGCTACCACGAATGTTGCACAAGCGAGAAACACGGTTGTCTGCAGATCGGCGTCGTAACCGATGATTCCGACGATGAACACGCCGGTCGAAACCAGCGCTGCGACACACACGTTCCTGGCGAAGCCATACATGCCCAGGAAGATCGTCAGATGCGTGGCCGCAGCCGATTCCTTCCTCGCCTTCGCGTCGCAGTAAACGAACAGGGCGCGACCAACCCTACGAATGCCTGCTTCGGCTTTCGCTCGTCGCAGGACGAGAAGTCGAATCTCTCTCGGCATCGATTCGAAATAGCCCGGGAACAGGCCGCGGAGTCTTCCTCCAGGCTTGGCGAACAGCGAGTCCTCAGGAGCGTGCAGGACGTGCTTGACAAGGCCCTTCTCCAGCAACGTCGCCGAGATCTGAGCCATCACGTGACCGGTGATGTACGCGACGACGATCCAGACCACACCCTGGATCGCGCTCAGCTTCGCGTTGACGACCCAATTGCCGGGGAGGGCCAAGTCGGCCGACGCGATCACAAAGAATCCCGACGAGAGATACGCGAAAACGTCGTATGCGTTGAACGGGATCGCCGACACGACTCCGGTTTAACACCAAGAGCGCGGCTAGGCAACCCGCATTTCCGAGGCGTACCACTCGACAAGCCGAGCGGCGACATCGTGGTGGTCCCGCGTCTGGCCGGCGGCGGACGGCCCTAGGCCCATGTAGTCCTCGCGAATGCCCGTCAGGTACTTCTCGATTTCCTCCGCGGTTGCACCCTCGCGCAGCATGCGACCGACGACCCCCATGTAGGAGTCGTACTCGTCGGCGGCCTCGGGCATGCCCTGTACGCCAATCGGGTCCCACTCCTCCATGAGCAGGCGGCGCACGCCGCTCCCGCCGCGCTCCTTCCACCACATGTGCCAGTCGCTCAGCTCCATCAGCGTCTCTTACGCGTGGCCAGATAGCCCGCCTTCGCCTTCTCGAAGAACGTCGGATCGCCGCTGTCCTGCTCCACCAGCCAGTCCACGAACGCGTCGCTGTACTGCGGTGAGCCGAACTTCGGGACGTGCACGAACTCCGGGCGCGTTTCCTCGGTGATCGCATGCACACGCCGGACGCTCAGGACGTCGAAGGCGTTCACGCTCCGGCCGTCCAGTCGCGTATTGACCTCGGTGATGACCTCCTTCTGGCGGTACGGATGCGAGCGGTCCGGATCGACCTGGCCGTACAACGGCGCATGCGGGTCCGTGGTGAGCCGGATCAGCGTGGGACGTCCCTCCTCGTCGCGCTCCGCCGTCTCGATGATCGCGACCTCCGCGCGGTCGGGCGCGTGCATCACCTGGCGGATGTTCGCGAGCCACTGCTGACGCGTGGCGTCGAGCTGGCGCTTGATGAAGTCGCGCACGTCCTCGCCCGACGCGGGCTCGCTCTTCGCCCCGTGCCGGAAGTACAGGCCGCCGCGTGCGAAGGCGACGTGCTCACGGCCCTCCGCGTCCTTGTAGCGGCCCTGCCGCGAGAAGACGAGCGGTGTTCCGGCGACGCTCTCGACGGCGATCGCCGTCACCGGCTGACCGCCCCGCACGATGTCGTGGAGCCCGAAGGCCTCGAACTCCGGCTCCGCATAGGCGTCGAGGTGCTCGTGGATCGGCTCCTCCTGGACCTCGTGGCCGGGGACAACAACGACTCCGCCGCCGGAGTTCGCCATCGCCGCGACGTCCTTGACGAGCTCGAGCCATTGGCCCGTCGCCTGCGGGTCGAACCCCTCCCTCAGCTCGACACGCTTGGAGCTCCGCTTCGCTTCAGCCGCTCGCTTCAGAAGTCTGGTCGGGTCGGCCACGACAATCCGAATCTAGAGCAAGCAGCCGGCAAACCGCTGCGCAGGCGCCGGCGTACAAGGGTTGGCTACCCGCTACCGATCGGAGGACGTATGCGCGCTCGTGTACTCGCCGCCTGCCTGCTGGGCCTGCTGTGCCTGCCGGGGTTCGCACCTGCGGCCGGTTCGGCCGGAACCAAGACGCTGACCACGACCATGCTCGGCAGCAATGAGGTGCCGAAAGGCGCTCCCAACGGATCCGGCAAGGCCGTCATCAGGCTCACCGCGGCCACGGGCAAGGTCTGCTGGACGTTTGCGAACGTGAAGGGAATCAGCGGCGTGAACGCCGCCCACATCCACAAGGCGCCGAAAGGCAAGGCCGGCAATGTCGTCGTCGCGTTCTTCGCCGGCCCGCTGAAGAAGACGGGATGCGCAAAGGCCACGAAGGCCGTCATCACGACGATCGAGAAGAGCCCGAGCGCCTATTACGTCAACATCCACACGAACAAGTACCAGGCGGGAGCGATTCGCGGCCAGCTGTAGTTCGCGCCCGACCTCTCGACGGGAGCGGCTCGCGGGCTCGCCCACGATGAGCCGCTCCCGCGAGGCGACAAAAAGCCTAAGCGGTCGCCGGCGCCACCTCCGCGGTGCAGAACGCGCAGCGCCGCGCCTCGGTCGGGATCTCGCTCAGGCACTCCGGGCATTTTCGCGTCAATTCGTCGACCGGCGGCTCCGTGCGCCGTCGTGCCATCAACGCGTTCACCGGCCGCACGACGAGGAAGAAGACAGCAGCCGCAATCGTGACGAACGAGATCACCTTGTTGATGAAGTCGCCGTAGAGGAAGCGGCTCTTGTGGATCGTGAACGTCAGCCCGGAGAAGTCATGACTTCCGAAGATCGCCGCGATGATCGGAGTCACGATGTCGGCCACGAGCGCGGTCACCACAGCGCCGAAGGCGACGCCAATCACGATCCCGACGGCGAGGTCGACGACGTTGCCTCGCAAGAGGAATTGCTTGAAGTCCTTCAGGACATCCGACCTCGGGACCCTCGTTCTGAGAGTGGACGCGTGTTCCACGACGCCTCCTTTCGGCAGCTGGCAAGTCGCGCCGTCTCATATCACCGCGACCCTTTGCAGGTCTAGTCGGCGGCTAGAGCGATCCGGCGATGTGGGCGGCCTCCGTTGCGCAGCGCGCTCAGGCGGCCTGTCGAGTCATCGGCAGAGCGGATTCTTGGGCGCTCCTCGGCATGGCCGCGGCATCGCCGGCTGCGCCGGCGGGGCGGGCTGGCCTTTCTGCGAGTGCTTCAGGTTCTCGGTCTGAAGCTTCAGCAGGATCCCGATCAACGTTCCGTTCGTCGCGTTGTCGGCGTTCGGCGTCGTCTCGAGGCTGCAGCTCCACGGTGACAGGTCGGCGGGGATCGTCTTCTTCGCGACGTTCGCGGCGAAGCAGTTGTTCACGGACTGCTTCTGGCCGAAGAGCCCGCCTTCGAACGCGATGTCGGCGCTGCCGCCGCCGCTGACGACGTTCTTGTCGATCCGGTTGCCGCTGAACTGGAAGTAGATCGTGTCCGGGGTCGGCGGGAACGGCGTCGGGTTCTCGAACCCGACGATCCCGAAGTTGCGGTTGCCGTACACGTGGTTCGCGTAGATCCGGTCGCCGTACGTTCCGACGAGGGCGATCCCCGTGCCCCACGGCAGCGAGCCCGTCGTTGAGTTCGCCGGCCCGGTCTTCAGGTTGTTGTCGTAGACCTGGTTCCGCCGGAAGATCGTGCACCGCGAGAGCCGGGTCGTAGCAAGCGTCGGCGTCGGCGTCGGATTGGAAGCCGCGCTGCACGTGCCGAGCTGCGGCGGTGGCTTGTCGTTCAGTAGTGAGTTCGGGCCGACTCCGACACCGTTTCGCCGGAACACCGAGTCCTCGACGACCAGCCGGCCGCCGCTGTTCGTCCCGCTGTACCCGAGCGCGTTCCGCTCGACCAGCGCGTGCCGCACGACCGCCTGGCAGTCCTGGCACGCGCCGATGTAGAGCCCGGCGTCGTTGAAGCCGCTCGCGTACACGTGGTCCCAGCTACCCCGCACCTCGTTCGACACGAACAGCCCGTAGCCGCCTTTCAGTCCCGTGTCGTACGCCGTCAGGTAGTTGCCCCACCAGCCGCGCGCGCCGATCTGCCCGGACTCGTCGCCGCCGTTCCACCAGATCTCATTGCCGTCCTCGCCGTCGCGCGTCGCGCGGTCGAAGTTGCGGACGGTCAGGTTCTCGATCCAGACGTTCGAGGCCTTATCGACTCGATCCCGTTGCCGACACGGTGGCCTCCGTCGACGACGACCCGGTTGCGGTCCAGCCCGCGGACGTGGAGGTTCGGGGTACGGATGACGACCGACCCGCGGTAGACACCCGGCGCGACGAGCACCCAGTCGCATGGCCGGGCCGCGTCGACCGCGGTCTGGATCGCCGCGTAGTGCCTGTACTGGACGTTCGCCTTCGTGACGACGAGCGTCTGGCACGGATGCGCTGTGAGCAGCGCCGCGGCGAGAAGCGCGAGCATCGCGGCGACTCTACGCCTGCGCGGGCCGTCTTGGGATCTGGAGTTCTCTTTGCACGTGATCGGGGGCGTCCCGACTTGACTCGGTGGGTCGAGGGCATTCGCAAGGAGATCGAGGCGGGCGACCCACCGCCCGGTCTCGAGAACACGAAGGGGATCCTGATCCTCTCCGATCGTCAGAATGGCAAGGGTCTCGGGATCGTCCTATTCGAGAGCGAGGAGGCGATGCGCCTCGGGGACGAGGCACTGAACAAGATGTCGCCCCCAGGCGGCGGCAGGCGGAGTGACGTCGAGTTCTACGAGGTCGCTGTGCAACAAATGCGCTGAGCCTGCTGGGCTGCGTCTAGGCGACAACCTCTGCGGCCGCTTCCGGAGCTGTGTACAGCACGTACGTCTCCACGTCCCGGAAGCCGAGCCGCCGGTACACCGGATGGCCGGACGGGCTCGAGTGGAGCCACGCGAACTCCGCGCCGGCATCGAAGCCGTCGCGCACGGCCTGCGCCGTGACCGCAGCGCCGTAGCCACGGCCACGATGCTGCGGCGGCGTCGCGATGCTGAAGATGCCGACGGCATCGCCGACCGTGAAGCCGACGCCCGTTGTGACATCAGTGTCTCCCACACGGCCGAGGTAGTACTCGAGCCCGTCGAGCTGGAGGAAGTCGAGGTCGTAAAGCGGCGCGAAAAACTCGGGCGGCACGCCGAATCCCTCTGCGACGACGGCGAGCGCCTGCGCGAGCCCGTCCGCCGTCTTGACGTTGAGGATCTCGAGCTGAGGCACATCGACGTCGCGCAGCTCGTCGGGCGTGACGAGCATGCCGGGTTCCTCCTCGCGCACCATTAGGCCGAGGCGCTCGGCCTCTTGCTCACACGCAGGCGTCTTGCCGCGGCGCACCTGTACGGAGTAGGGCAGACCGAGAGCGGCGATCTCCGCCAGCGCAGCCTCTAGTGCGCCCGCGGCTGAGTCGTCCTCAGGCCACACGCTGTTGAACGAAGGGATGGGGACCGGCGGGCAGGTCGTCCACGCGTAGCCGGGGCGCTCCTCAAAGCGGGCGCCCTCCATTGCACCGCACATGCGCGCCCAGGCGGCGTGATGCGCGGCGTGCAGACGCTCGGCATCGCTCAAGTCCGGGCGAGTCTAGGGGAGGATCAGATGGCTGTCGCCAAACTCGTGCCAGAGGTAGCCGTGCGCGAGCGCCTCTCGGTAGTACGTGTCCAGCAGCTCCTCGTTCGCCAGCGCCTGCAGCATCTGCAGGTGCGACGCCTCCGGCTCGTGCCAGCCCGTGATGAGACCGTCGATCGCGCGAACCTTGCACTCGGCGCACACGATGTGATTCGTCCAACCTTCCCCAGCGACCACCGTGCCGTCCGGATTCGCCACCGTTTCCAGCGCTCGCACGACCGTCGTTCCGACGGCGACCACGCGCCCGCCCCAGCCGCGCACCGCGTTCACGAGACGCGCGGTCGCTTCCGGTACGCGATACCGCTCCGGATACGGCGGTTCGTTCGCCTCCGGTGACGACACGCCCGTGTGCAGCGTCACCGGCGCGATGTGGATTCCGCGCGCGACGAGCTCCGTGATCAGCTCTGCCTTGAACGGACGGCCTGCGCTCGCCATCTCGGCGCTGCCCGGTTCAACCGCGTACGCGTTCTGGTACATCGACAGCGGCCACTCGCGCCGCACGTACCCGTAGCGGATCGGATGGCCGTGCGCCTGCAAGTACTCCGCAAGCGGCTCCGGCAGCTCGAGCTTCGCAACCCAGAGCCGCCTGCCCCCCGCATACGGCGCCACGAGCTCGGCGCGTCCGTCACCCGGCAGCGTCAGCTCGTCTCCCGCTCGTGCGGAGAGGAAAGGTCGTTCGTCCGCGCGCAGCTCGACGATCCACCAGCGATCCGCGACGCGATGCGGGACCGGCGTCGAGAAATGGAGCTCGACCTCCAAGCCGTCGCCGCGTCGGGCGGGCAACGCGGCGGGCAGCGTCGCCGACGTGTTGACGACGATCAGGTCGCCCGCTGCGAGAAACGCCGGCAAGTCCTTGAACTGCGCATGCGCGATGCGGCCGTCGTGCTTGCTCGCGACCATCAGCCGCACCTCGTCGCGCGCCAGGCCGCGCGCTTCCGGCGGCTCGTTCGCCTCGAGGCGGTGCGGCAGCTCGAACTGCAGCGCGCTCATGCTTCGATCCGGACGAGCTCGCGCGCCTTGTAGCGGCCGCTCGCGAGATCGCCTTCGATCAGCTCCAGGAACCCGGGCACGCTTTCCTCGGGCAGCGGCCGGTCCGAGATGTCCTCGCCCGGGAATGCGTCCTGGTGCATCCGCGTCCGCATGTCGCCCGGATCGACGGCGTAGACGCGCAGGCCGGGGTGCTCGGCGGCGAGGATCGACGTCAGCTGCTCGAGCGCGGCCTTCGACGAGCCGTAGCCGCCCCAGCCCTCGTACGGCTCGACTGCTGCATCGGAGGTCACGTTGAGGATTCGCGCGCCGGCGGTCAGGCGCGGGAGGGCGAGCTGGACGAGCGCCAGCGCCCCCGTCACGTTGATCTCGTAGACCTGGCGCAGCTCGTCCAGCGGGTACTCGGCGAGCGGAGGGAGTGGGCTCGGGCCGAGCACGCTCGCGTTGTTGACGATCAGATCGATCTCGGCGCCCGCCGCGTCCAAGAGCGCAAGGCGGTGCCGCGGTTCGGCGATGTCGCCGGCGATCGCAAGGACGCCGTCGACGCCGGACCACGCGCGCTCGAGGTCGACGGCCCCGCGCGCATCGACGACGACCCGCCAGCCGCGTTCGACGAGGGCGCGCGCGAGCTCGAGGCCGAGCCCGCGTGAGGCTCCGGTGAGAATTCCAGTTGGCATGGCTCCACCGTACGAGGCATACGGACGCAGGCGCTATCGGGAATTGGTCCTAGGACCGGTGCCGCGTCGCGTACAGCGCCGCCTGGGTGCGGTCGGCGACGCCGATCTTCCCAAGCAGGTTGCCGACGTGTGTCTTGACGGTCTTTTCCGCGATGCCGAGCTCGAGGGCGATCCGCTTGTTCGAGAAGCCGCGCGCGATCAGGTCGAGCACCTCGCGCTCGCGCGCCGTCAGGTTCTCGTAGCTGTCGCCGGCTCGCTCGTCCCCGAGCCTCTCCACGAGCCGCGCGGCCACAGTGGGATCGATCAGCGCCTCCCCGGCATGCGCCGCGCGGATCGCGCGCGCCAGCTCCTGAGGCTCCGCGTTCTTGAGCAGATACCCGGCCGCGCCCGCACGGATCGCAGGCAACAGCCGTTCGTCGTCGATGTAGCTCGTCAGGATGATCACGCGTGTCTCCGGCACGCGCTCGCGCAGCTCCCGCATCGCCTCGACCCCGTCGAGCTTCGGCATCACGAGATCCATCAGCACGACAGCCGGCCGGAGCTGCTCGGCCAGCTCAACCGCTTCCGCGCCGTCGGCGGCGTCGCCGACGATCTCGATCCCGTCCTGCAACTCGAGGAAGCTGCGCAGGCCTTCGCGGAGGACCGCGTGGTCGTCGGCGATGAGCACCCGGATCGGGTCAGACATCGAGGTGCACCGTCGTGCCTTCGCCCTTGACCGAGCGGATTTCGAGTCGACCGCCGATCCGCTGCGCACGCTCCTCCATCGACGTCAGCCCGAGCCGTTGCGAGCGCAGCCCCGCCGCCTGCGGGTCGAAGCCGACACCGTCGTCCACGACGTCGAGCCGCAGATGTCCGTCCTCATCGCGGATCCGGACGACCACGCTGCTTGCCTGCGCATGGCGGAGTGCGTTCTGCATCGCTTCCTGGGCGATCCTGAACACCTCCGCGTCGCGCTGAGGATCGGGCTCGAGCTCGAGCTCGCCTTCCATGTCGACCGCCGCCGACTGTACTCGCCGCAGCACCTCGACATGCTTGCGCAGCGCCCCGCAGAGGCCGTCCCGCACGAGGTCGGGCGGCCGCAGCTCGAAGATCAGCGAGCGCAGCTCGTCGAGCGCCTGGCGCGCGATTCCCTGGAGCTTCACGACCTGCTCCCGTGCCGCCTCTGCGTCGCGGTCGAGGAGCGTCGCTGCGGCCTCGGCGGTGAGGACGAGGCTGTAGAGCTTCTGGCTGACGACGTCGTGCAGGTCGAGCGCAAGGCGGTTGCGTTCGGAGATCACCGAGAGCTCGCGGCTCTGCTCGGAGAGGCGTGCGTGCGTGATCGCGATCGCGGCGTGCGAGGCGAGCAGCTCGATCAGCTCCTGGTCGGCACGACCAAACTCCTGCGCGCCCTCCTTCTCGGTCAGGTAGAAGGCGCCGATCACGCCCTCCTGCGAGACGATCGGCACGCCGAGGAACGAACGCATGTCGGGATGGCCGCGCGGCCACCAGCCCTGGAAGCGTGGATCGTCGTGGATGTCGCCGTTGCGAAACGGCGCCGGCGACTCGAGGATCGCGCCGAGCATCCCGTGCGTTCGCGGCAGCGGGCCGAGCGACGCCATCAGCTTCTCGCTCATCCCCGAGGTGAGAAACGCGCTGAAGCCGCCGTCGTCGTCGGGAATTCCCAACGCCGCGTATCGCGCGTCGACGAGCGTCCGCGCGCTGTGCACGAGGTTCTGCAACACCTCCTCCACCGACAGCTGCGCGCCGATCGCGAGCACGGCATCGCTGACAGCCTTGAGTGCGGGGTTCAGCTGTTCCGGCACGGTGACGACGATACGCGTCGGGCGTCACTCAGTGCAGTAGCGCTCAGTAGAGGATCGAGGGCAAGTACGCTCCGCTCGGCTCGTTGTAGAGGCCGAGGGTCATGAGCGTCATCACCTGCACGACCTTCAGGCCGCGCTCGAGGCACCAGCGGAAGAGATCTGCGTTGCGAACTGGAACCAGGAATCCTGGTCCACCGAACCCGTGCGCCGCACAGATCAGTGCCTTCAAGTCCTCGTTGGTCTCGCCGACCGTGTGTGCGAAGAAGGCGATCCCCGTCGTATAGCCCGTGATCCGGCCGTCGTGTTCGACGACCTGTGCCTCTCCGCCGCGAGGCGCGCCGCGGCTGATCGCATCGACCACCTCGCCGTTGCGGTCGTGACCGTGAACGAGGAAGCAAACCCGGTTACACGCGGCGAGGTCCTCCTCGGTTGCCTGCCGTACCGTGTAGCCGGGAACTTCCTCGAGGATCGGCGCGCCCTGCAAGGTCGCAACCGCCTCGCGAACATCGAAGCCCAACTTTGCATAGAGGCTGAGCGAACGAGTGTGGTAAGCAGCCTGCAGCAACCGTACGCCCGCGACCTTCCGCTGCTTTGCACGCTCGAGCACCGCGAGCATGAGGTCGCGGCCAACGCCGCGATTCTGCGTCGTTGGATCGACCGTGATCGGCCCCACTCCCGCAATCACGGAGCGCTCGTCGAGGAAGTTGCTGCCGACGATCTCGCCGTCGATCTCGGCTACGACGGAGAAGAAGCCGTCGTGAGCAAGGAGCGCGGACAGCACGCCGACAGCGGCGTCCGGGGTAGGAAAGTCGGGCGGGAACCCATGACCATTCGCGAGCGTCGCGAACGCCTCGTAACAGATCTGGCCGCAGTCCCCAGCGTCGTCGGGTGTACCGGGACGTAAGAGGAGCGGAGTTGACGGAGCAGCCTTCGTTGACACGACGTTGCGCCGAGACCGAACTTACGCCGATTTCGTCACTCGTGCAATACCGCAGAGACCGGCGTTCAGCAGAGCCCGTCGTAGTAGACGGTGTGTCGCCCGAGGTAGCCGATCGAGTCGACCTTCCCTTTCCGGGCTGCGAGGACGAAGAAGGCATCCTTGTCGGTACGCAGGTAGACGTAGTTCGGAAAGCCGCAGCCCGGGCGGAGCTTCTTCCGCTCGAGAGTGGCGGCCCGCTTGGCGCTCATTCCCACGCGTGATCCATGCTCGGTCACGAAGCGCGGAGACTGCGTCCAGTAGTCCGAGAGCTTCCCGGTCGAGTTGTTGATCGAATAGGTCGTGACGCAGCCGCGGCCGCAGCGGTAGTAGAGGCTGTGCCCGTAGTTGCGTTTCTTGCCCGGCCAGTCGTCGGTCAGCATCTTGAACGGCTTGCCGGCGAAGTCGCGGATCTGCGCCTCCGTGGAACGGTCGATCTCGAGCGGGCCGATCCGACCGTCAGGGCGGACGGTGACAGAGCTCGCACCGGAAGAGCCGCAGGCGGTCGCCGCGGCGGCGAAGACGAGGACGGCCAGCCGCTTCACAATCTGAGTATGGGCGCGATAATCGGCTTGTGCGCCTGATTCATCGGAACCGTGCAGCGTCGGGTTCTCTCGAAGAAGGCGACTGCTACGAGCACTCCTACGGCGAAGGCGTGCTCGGTCACGTGGACGTCGTCCACCTGGAGCCGTCTGAATCCCGGAGCAAGATCGCGCTGGGCGTCGACGGGGAGCACCACGTCACCACCGAAGGTCTGAAGCAGCAGTTCGCGGAGCGACTCGCTGCGCGCCGGCGACGGCACTAGGCCCGCGGCTAGGAGCCGGCGAAGGCGTCGATCGCGCGTGCAAGCTCCGCCGGCGCGCCGATCATCGACAGGTGTCCTGCGCCGGCGAGCAGGCGGAAGCGCGCGTGCAGCGCCCTTGCCGAGTCACGTCCTGCTGAAACCGGATCGACCGTGTCGTGCTCGCCCCAGAGGACGAGAGCGCGCGCCTTCACACGGCGCAGGTCCGGCAGCTGGAAGCCCTGGATCCCGTACTGCAGCATCGACCGAAACGCGTCCAGCGTCCCTCGCACCTCGAACGGTCGCTGCCATTCGTCGAGGAAGTCGTCCGTGAGCGGTGGGTGATGCGGACCCGCCGCGTCGCGGAGAGCTCGGCGGACGATCCAGTTGGAGCCGGTCGCAATTCGGTAGGCGCTCGTGAACCAGGGCCCGACGAGCAGGTCGCTCACCCAGGGCCCTGGGCCTCCTGCAGAGAGCGCGTCGCCGTCGAGCAGGACGATCCCGCGTGTTTCCATCTCATGCCACAGCGGGATGCCGACGGCAACCGCGGCGCCCAGCGAGTGGCCGACGACAACCGGCCGCCGCAGCCCGAAGTGTCCGGCGAACGCGTGGACGAGCCGCACCCACTCGCGCAACGTGTACGGGCCGTTCCGCGCGCTATAGCCGAATGGCGGGAGGTCGATCGCGAAGACGCGGTGCGTGCGACCGAGCCGGGCGCCCACTCGCTTCCAGACGAAGCTCGGCACGACGAACCCGCCGAGCAGGATGACCGGACTGCCGCGATTGCCCCACTGCCGATAGGCGACCAGCTTTCCGTCCAGGCGAACGAACGGCCCCGGATAGAGTGCGGTCGCCGGCTTCATCCGTCCGGCGGTGGCCGTGTTATAGGCCACCGACGCGAGCGTCACCACGGCGAACAGCTCGAGCAGGATGATGCCGAGCCGCTTCGCCCAGCGTCGGAGGCGGCGCATCATCCTCCGACGTTACCGGCGAATCACGTGTCCGAAGCGCCGAGTCCCAGTCCGCGTAGCTTGTCAGGGTTCGCGATCAGATCGATCGAGGCGATACGGCCGCCGGCGACCGTGAAGCCGACAACCGCAATCGGCGTACGGCCGGGCATGACGATCGCGCCGGCGGCGCCGTTCACGATCGCCGGCCGGGCCAGCGGCGCGAACGGGCGGCCGCGCGTCAGGATCTGCCGCGCAACAGCCTCCGCCCCTTCGACCGGCATCCGGTCGCCCTCGCGCGTCTCCACTCGGAAGACGACGTCGGGGTCGAGAACCGCGATCAACGCTTCGAAGTCGCCGGCGCGTGCGGCGGCGAGGAACGCGTCGACGACCCGCCGCTGCTCCGCGATATCCGGGTCCGGCGTCGGCGCCGCGCCCCGCAC
>JBASRJ010000050.1:0-7075 GCA_049273785.1 Gaiellaceae bacterium
GAGCTCGACGGCGTGCCGTGGCGCACACTTCCACTGGAGGCGGTGGCCCGGGCCGGAGTCGCCGTGGGACGGGAGCTCGACCGGGCCGCGGCTCGGCGATTGCGACGTGAGCTACGGCAGGCCGAGGCGCTCGCCGTCGCCGGACGCTCGCTGCGCACACGTGATCAGTCGACGCGACGGCTCCTGGAGCGACTCGAGCGGGCCAATGTCTCGCCGGCGGCCCGCGACGAGGCCGTGAACACGCTGACTAGAGTCGGCGTCGTCGACGACGCCCGCTTCGCGTCCGCCCGTGCCCGGGCGCTCGCCGAGCGCGGCTACGGCGACAGCGCGATCACCGCCGATCTCGAGCGGCAGGGTGTCCCAGGGGAGCTCTGGCCCTTGGCGCTGGCCAATCTCCAACCCGAGGCCGAGCGGGCCGGGCGAGTCGTCCAGCGGCGCGGCCGAGGCCCCGGGACGGCCCGGTTCCTGGCCGCCAAGGGCTTCAGCCAGGAGGCTCTGGAGGCGGCGCTCGCTGCCGATTTTGCAAACGGCCCCTGAGCGGCGCTAGGATGCGACTTGCTCCATCCGACGTTTTGCCTGCACAGCGGCTTCTTCCGAATCGCAACTGTTCACTGAAACCATGTCCACCCTCGATCACTCCGACACCGAAAGGGCCTTGACGGCGGCGCGCTAGTTCTTGCTTCGCTCGAGCCGAGGTGTCGGCTCGCTTCACCGATTCGGGATCCCGTTCGCCGGTTCGCGCCGGGTGGGGCCGCGGTAGCTCCGCGGACAACCGACCCAGGAGAGCCAACGTGCTCGTCGCAATCGGAATTCTCATCGGGCTGATCGTCGGAGGGACTTTCGCCGTGATCGCGGCTGGAGTGACAGAGAAGTCGCGGCTGGGCCAGGCCCGGCGACTTCGCAAGCAGATCCTCGACGATGCGAAGCGCGAGGCCGATGCGCTCCGCCGCGAGAGCGAGATCGGCGCGCGCGAGGAGGCTGTCCGGCTGCGCGCCGAGATCGACGGGGAGGTCTCGGACCACCGCTCGCGGATTGTCAAGGTCGAGGAGCGCGTACTCGCCAAGGAAGAGGAGATCGACCGGAAGCTGACCGAACTCGTCCGGCGCGACCAGGGTCTCGCCGACCGCGAAACCCACCTCAAGCAGCTGCAGGACGACCACAAGCAGGCGCGCGAGCAACAGCTCGCCGAGCTGGAACGCGTCTCGGGCATGACGGTGAACGAGGCGAAGCAGCACCTCCTAGAACGTGCGGAGGACCTCGTCCGGCACGAGCTCGCACGGCAGGTGCGCCAGCTCGAGGAGGAGGCGCGGATCGAGGCCAAACGGCGGGCGCGCAATCTCGTCGCCGACGCGCTGCAGCGAGTCGCCGCGAGCCACGCGGCCGAGACCACGGTGTCCGTCGTCGAGCTCCCGTCCGACGACATGAAGGGGCGGATTATCGGCCGCGAGGGCCGGAACATCCGCTCACTCGAGCACCTGACCGGAGTCGACTTCATCATCGACGACACGCCGAACGCGGTCGTCCTCTCGTCGTTCGACGGCATCCGCCGCGAGATCGCGAAGCTGACGCTCACGAAGCTGATCGAGGACGGACGGATCCATCCTGCGCGGATCGAAGACACGTACTACGCGTCGAAGGCAGAGATCGAAGAGCACATGCTCCACGCCGGCGAGCAGGCTGTGTTCGAGGCGAACTGTGGCGAATTCCACGAAGAGCTGGTGAAGATCCTCGGACGGTTGCGGTATCGGACAAGCTACGGACAGAACGTGCTAAAGCACACGCTCGAGGTCGTGCACCTGGCAGGAATCATGTCGTCGGAGATCGGCGCCTCGGTGAAGCTGACCAAGCGCGCCGCGCTGCTGCACGACATCGGCAAGGCGATGACGCACGAGGTCGACGGGTCACACGCGTCGATCTCCGCGCAGCTCGCGCGGCGCTACGGGGAATCGCAACACGTCGTCCACGCGATCGAGGCGCACCACTATGAGGTGGAGCCGCAGACGGTCGAGGCCGTGCTGCTGATCTCGGCCGACGCAATCTCCGCGTCACGCCCGGGCGCGCGCGGGGAGAGCCTGGAGCACTACATCAAGCGGCTCGAGTCGCTCGAGGAGCTGGCCGCGCAGAAGCCGGGCGTCGAGAAGGTGTATGCGCTGCAGGCCGGCCGCGAGATCCGGGTGATCGTCAAGCCCGGCGAGGTCGACGACGACGGCGCCGTGCTGCTCTCGCACGAGATCGCGCGCGAGATCGAAGACCAGCTCGAGTACCCGGGCCAGGTGAAGGTGACCGTGATCCGGGAGAGCCGCGCCGTGGACGTCGCGAAGAACGCGACGGGCCATATGAACCACGCCGCCTAGTCGCAGCGGCGCACCTCGTGCGCTGCGCCGGTCTTCGCATCCACGAGCCAGAGCGACGAGCAGCTCCCCAGGGACGCCGGTTGCGCGGCCACGAGCAGCTTCGACGAATCCGGCGACCAGACCGGCTCGCCGAGCGTGTTTCCCAATCCGGAGAGCAACCGCCTGCTCGGGCCACCGGCCGCGCCGCTAGGAGCAGCGCCGCGAGCACGACGCGGAGCTTCACGCCGCCCACCACGGCGGCTACACAGCCCAGACCCAGTACGGCCGACACGCTGACACGTCCTTTGAGGCCTGTCTAGAGGCCCCAGGAGGCCCGGTACAGTGTCCGCCCGTGAGGCGGTACCACGTCACCACCTTCGGCTGCCAGATGAACGCTCACGACTCCGAGCGGATCAAGGGCATGCTCGAGGACCTGGGACTGGGGGAGGCGCCGTCCCAGGAAGAGGCCGACGTCCTCGTCTTCAACACCTGCACGATCCGCGAGAAGCCGGACACGAAGTTCGCGGCCTACCTCGGTCACGCGATCGCCCAGAAGCGCGCGAACCCGGAGACGGTGATTGCCGTCGGCGGTTGCTACGCGGAGGCCCAGCGCGAGCGGCTGTTCGAGCTACATCCGGAGGTCGACGTCGCTTTTGGGCCCGGCTCGATCCCGCACCTCGGCGAGTGGCTCGGCGCCGGCGGCTTCGCCGTGCCGCGGGGGTCGTTCGGGATCGACGAGCGGACCTTCGCCGGCGAGCTGCCGCTGTACCGCGAGCGGTCGTTCCAGGCGTGGGTGCAGATCTCGATGGGCTGCAACTCGAAGTGCTCCTATTGCATCGTCCCGGCCGTGCGCGGCCGTGAGGTGTCGCGGCGCCCGGGCGAGATCGTCGCCGAGGTGACGCGGCTGGCCGGCGACGGGGTGCGCGAGATCACCCTCCTCGGCCAGAACGTCAACTCGTGGGGCCGCGACCTGCTGCCGGACATCCGAACGGAGTTCGGGGAGCTGCTGCGCGCGTGCGACGCCGTCGAGGGAATCGAACGCATTCGCTTTACGAGCCCGCATCCGAAGGACTTCCGCGCACCCGTGATCACAGCGATGGCCGAGGCGGACGCCGTCTGCGAGCACGCGCATCTGCCATTGCAGTCCGGTTCGTCGCGCATCCTGAAGGCGATGCGAAGGACGTACACGCGCGAGCGCTACCTGCGGCTCGTCGACGAGATGCGAGCTGCGATCCCGGACCTTGCGCTCACGACCGACCTGATCGTCGGCTTTCCAGGCGAGACGGAGAACGACTTTCAAGAGACGATCGAGGCCGTCGAGGAGGTCAGGTATGACAGTGCCTTCACGTTCGTCTATTCGCCGCGCGCCGGCACCGAGGCAGCGGCGATGACGGAGCAGATTCCCGACGAGCTGAAGCGCGAGCGGATCGAACGGCTGATCGACGTCGTCCAGCGCGTCGCGCACGAGCGGAACGAGGAGCGCGTCGGCCGCGTCGAGGAGGTCCTCGTCGAAGGGCCGAGCCGGACCGATCCGTCGTTGCTGCGGGGCCGCACTCGTCGGAACACGACCGTCAACTTCACCGGCGTCGCCCAGCCGGGCGAGCTCGTCGACGTGCGGATCGACGCCGCGACGTCGACGACGCTCCGCGGCGCGCAGGCCGTTCCCGTAGCCGCATGAGGATCCTCGTCACCGGCTCGTCCGGTCAGATTGGCACCAACCTCGCCCTGCGGCTCGTCCAGGACGGGCACGAGGTGTTCGGCGTCGACAAGCGGCTGAACACGTGGACGGACGACTTCCGGTATCTGCTCCAGGACCTCTCCGGCCACTACCCGTCCTTTCCCGGGGGGATCGGCGGCGTCGAGTATCCGGAGGTCGACCTGGTCGTCCACCTCGCGGCACACGCGAAGGTCCACCAGCTCGTCCGCCAGCCGCACCGCGCACTCGAGAACGCGATCATGACGTTCAACGTCCTCGAGCTCTGCCGCCAGCAGGGATTGCCAATCGTGTTCTCGTCCAGCCGCGAGGTGTACGGCGACGTGCACCGCTTCGCGGAGGAGGAAGCGAAGGAGACGAGCGCCGACTTCGCGTACACGGAGTCGACGTACTCCGCATCGAAGATCGCGGGCGAGGCGCTCATCTACTCGTACGCGCGCTGCTACGGCCTGAACTACCTCGTGTTCCGCTTCTCGAACGTGTACGGGCGCTACGACAACGACCTCGCGCGCATGGTGCGCGTGATTCCGCTGTTCATCCATACGATGCAGCGCGACGAGCCGATCACCGTGTTCGGGCCCGAGAAGACGTTGGACTTCACGTACGTGGACGACTGCGTTGACGGGATCGCGCGCGGGATCGAGGCGCTCGGGCAGGGCCGCGTCGTCAACGAGACGATCAATCTCGCCTACGGCCAGGGCAACACGCTCGTGCTCGCGGCGGAGCTGATTGGTGCCGAGCTCGGCGTGGAGCCGAAGATCACGCTCGCGCCCTCTCTGCTCGGCGAGGTGACGCACTACGTCGCCGACCTGACGAAGGCGCGCGAGCTGCTCGGCTACGAGCCGGGCGTGTCGCTGGAGGAGGGGATCCCGCGCGCGATCGCATGGTTCCGTGACCACCGGGCCGCGCATCCGGAGGACGACACGGCGCTGCCCGCCGACGCGCTCTTTCCGCAGGACGCCGAGATTGGCTGGAAACCGGGCTCGACCGTTCCGTCCGGCTAGCGTCCTCGCGATCTTCGGCCCGACGGCGTCGGGGAAGACCGCCGTCGCCGAAGCGGTCGCCGACGGGGCCGGCGGCGACGTCGTCTCGGCGGACTCGATGCAGGCCTATAGCGGGCTGCCGATCCTGACCGCGCAGCCCGAGCGGCCCACCCGGCTGGTCGGGATCTGGCCGCTCTCGCACGAAGGTTCTGTCGCCGAATACGCAGAACTCGCGCACACGGCGATCGACGAGCTGCTCGAGGCGGGGCGGACGCCGGTGGTCGCGGGCGGAACCGGCCTGTACCTTCGCGCCGCGCTCGTCGACCTCGAGCTCCCGCCCGCACCGGCGCAGGAGCAGCGTTCCCGGTGGGAGCGGTTGTACGACCGGCTCGGCGCCGAACGGGCGCATGCGTTCCTCGCTGAGCGGGATCCGGCCGGGGCTGCGCAAGTGCATGCGAACGACCGGCGTCGCGTCGTTCGCGCGCTCGAGCTGTGGGAGCTCGGCTCCTCGCTCCGTCCTTCGACGGCGCGGCTGTGGAGCCAGGAGGTGCGCCGGCCGACGATCGTGTTCGGGCTCGTGCTTCCGCGCGACCTGCTGCTGGCGCGGATCGAGTCCCGCGCGCGGTCGATGTTCGAGGCGGGCGTCGAAGACGAAGTGCGTCGTGCAATAGCGGGGTCCGTGTCGGCGACAGTCGCGTACACGCTCGGCCTGCGGGAGATCGCGGAACTCCCGCGGGAGCGCGCGCTCGACGCGCTGATCACCCGAACCCGAAGCTACGCCGCGTACCAGCGCAAGTGGATGCGCCGGATTCCCGGCCTTGTTACGGTCAACGCCGACCGTCCCCCCGGCGAGATCGCGGATGAAATCCTCGAAGTGGCACGCGCTCGGCAACGTCTACCTGCTGGTCGAGCGGGCTGACCTGACACCGGACGAGGTGCGCGGTTCGGCCGGTGGAACCGACGGGATCGTGCAAGTCGTGGCCAGCGGCGCCGATTGGGCCGACGTCCTGATCTGGAATCCCGACGGCTCGACCGCCGAGATGTCGGGGAACGGCACACGCATTGCCGCGCGGTGGCTCGCTGAGCGCACTGGCGCCGAGCGCGTCCACGTTCGAGTCGGCGGACGCGAGGTCGAGGCGCGAATGCTCGGCGGCCCGGACGTCGAGCAGGACTTGGGCTCCGTCGAGGTCGGCCCGCCCGAGCATGTCGACGGGATCGAGCTCGTGACCGTCTCCGTCGGCAATCCCCATGCGGTTGTGCGGGGCGACCCGGAGGAGATCGTGCGAGTCGGCCCGTTGCTCGAGGCGCACCCGCGTTTCCCCGAACGGACGAACGTCCAGGTCGTGCGCGTCGACCGCCCCGGTGAAGTGACCGCCCGGGTCTGGGAGCGCGGCGTGGGGGAAACCTCGGCGTCGGGCACGAGTGCGGTCGCGGTCGCCGCGGCGACACACGGCGAGGGCGAAGTGCTCGTTCACTTTCCAGGCGGTGACCTACGAGTGCGACTCGAGCAAGGCCACGCCTACCTCACGGGCCCGGCCGAGCGAGTGCCCTGAAACACCCACCATCCCTGTCCGACCCCGCCATGTCCGCACACCACCCCCACCCATTCAGAGGGCGGGGACAAATGCCCACCTCCCTCGTGGTCGACGATACCGGCTCTCGACGCGCGCTTCTGTGCCGATTCCGCGCCGAGATTCAGGCGCCTAGGCCGTGCTGGCGGAGCGCGTCGTTCAGGCTCACCTTGAGATCCGTCGACTCGTTGCGCCAGCCGACGATCAGCGCGCACGCGAGCTGATACGTGCCGGCTGGAAACTCGCGCGGGCGCGTTCCCGGCACCACGATCGCGCGTGGCGGGACGTGGCCACGGTGTTCCACGGGCTCCGAGCCGGTGACGTCGATGATCGGCACGGTCGCCGTCAGCGAGACGTTCGGTCCGAGAACCGCGCCGGCGCCGACCCGGACTCCCTCAGTGAGGATGCAGCGCGAGCCGACGAATGCGCCGTCCTCGACGATGACGGGACGAGCACCGGGCGGCTCGAGCACGC
>JBASRJ010000055.1:0-4793 GCA_049273785.1 Gaiellaceae bacterium
GGCCGGAAGAGCTCGCCTTCGTCCTCGCCGCTGCCGACGAGCGCGTCGAGCTGGACACCTGCAGACTGAAGCGTCGGCAGCTCCCGCGCCGTCGCGACCAGGACGCGCGCAGTGCGGGCAGCCCCAAGCGCGTGGTCGTCGCCGCTGACGAAATACACCGCGTCCATATCCGCGAGTTCGTGCCACGGTAGCCGCGAATCGGCGCCGCTCGGTCGAAGCTTCTCGCCGAGCACCGTGATCGTCCGCTCGCCGGCGTCGTCAACGAAGCAAAAGGCCCGCCGCTGCGGGGCCGGCTCGGCCATGGCCCGGACCGTGACGCCCTGCTCGGAGAGCTGGACCCGCGCCCGGCGGCCGAGGTCGTCGCTGCCGAGGGCGGTGAAAAGTGTCGCCGAGCCCGCGAGCTTCGCCAGCTGCACGGCGGCCACGGCGCCTCCCCCGGCCGCCTCTTCCCAGGTCTCGAGCGCGTGGGCGATCTCGCCGGCCCGCGGCACCTTCTCGACGAGGGCGAACTCGACCCATTCGACGTGTCCGATCACGGCGACGCGCACGCCTCATCCTCACACCTGGAACCCGCCCGGCGTTACAAGATGTCGAGGTGACGCTGCCGCCCTTCGAGCGCTTCTACGAGCAACACCGGAACGAGGTGTACGCATTTCTCGTGCGGAGGCTCGGGCGCGACCAGGCGGAGGACGCGTTTCAGGAGACCTTCCTCCGCGCGTTGCGCGCCTATCCGAACCTGCGCCACACGGAGCACCTTCGGGCCTGGGCCTTCACCATCGCCGGCCGCATCGTGATCGACGAGCACCGGCGGACGCGACCTGAAGCAGAACTGCCCGAGCTTGCGACGGAGGACGGTCGGCCGGCGTTCGCGGAGCTCGAGCATCTTGCCGACCAGCTGCCTCCGACCGAACGTGCCGCCGTGGTGCTCCGGTACGGCTACGACCTCGACTACGCCGACATCGGCGCTGCCCTCGGCTCGAATGCAACGGCAGCACGCCAGGCAGCCTCGTCCGGCATCCGCCGACTACGCAAGGAGAACACGTGACAACCGTCTCCCCCGACCTCGACCGCCGCTTCCGGGACGCCGCGGCGCGTGACAACCTGCTCGACGTCGCCTACGACCTCGTGGACACCCCGATCGGGACGCTGCTCGTCGCCGCCACCGAACGCGGGCTCGCGCGGATCACGTACGACGCCGAGCCGGAGCGTGAAGTGGAGCAGCTCGCGCGCACGTTCGGAGTGCGCGTGCTTCGCTCGCCGGCGCCGATCGACGACACGCGCCGCGAGCTCGACGAGTACTTCGACGGCAAGCGCCGTGTCTTCGACCTCCCGCTCGATCTCGCCCTGCTCGCCGACTTCAACCGCCTCGTCCTCCGACAGCTCGCACGCGTGCCGTACGGCGAGGTCGTCACGTACGGCGAGCTCGCCGCCCGTGCAGAGCGACCGCGGGCGGCCCGCGCCGTCGGCACCGTGATGAACCGCAATCCGCTTCCGATCGTGCTTCCGTGCCACCGCGTGATCGGCGCGAACGGCAAGCTCGTGGGCTACGGGGGTGGCCTCGAACGGAAAGAGGCGCTGCTCCGGCTCGAAGGCGCGCTGCTCTAGTCACTCGTAGGGGGTCACGCCCGGCGCGCGGACAGACGATGCGTGAGCCGTGTTCGGGCTCCGGCCGCATCGCATCGTCGCCGCGCTCGCGGGCGCGGTCATCGCGCTGGCCGCCGCCACCGCGCGGGCCGACGATCTCCCCGGCGCCTACGGTGACCACGGCGTCTCGTTCAGTTACCCGCGCGCCTGGCTGCACGTGCCTGGAACTTCCAGGTACAGAGCGGCTCGGAGCTGTGGTCGGAGTTCTTCGGCCCGGCGCCCGCTCCAACGCAGCCGCCCGCGGGATGCCCGGGTATCGCTTCGAGGCAACGGCGGCGCTGACCGACGGGACGCTCACCGAGAGCCGCCTCGTCCTCGTGTTCCGGAAGAAGACCGAGTATTTCCTCAACTGCCAGCACGTCCAGAACGGGCCGCTGACGGCCGAGATCGAGGGCGGCTGCGATCAGTTGATGCAGTCGTTCCGGGTCACCGCATAGCCACCAGCAGGCGGTAGCCCACCCCCCACACATTGAGGACGAAGGGACCCTCGTCCACCTCCTGCAGCTTTCGGCGCAGGCGCGACGCATGCGAGTCCAAGGTGCGTGTTCGACCCAAAGATCTGAAGCCCCAGACCTCGCGCAGCAGTTGCTCCTTCGTGAACACCCGCTCGGAGTCGGTCATCAACTTCAGCAGGAGCTCGTACTCCTTGCCGGCGAGCTGGACGAATTGGCCCTGCACGGTGACGGTGCGCGTCGCCAGGTCGGCGCGGATCGGGCCGGCCACGACCACCTCGTGCTCGGAAGCGCCGGTCCGGCGCAGGACCGCGCGGATCCGCGCGAGCAGCTCCTCGTAGTCGAACGGGCGCGCCAGGAAGTCGTCGCAGCCGCGCTCGAGCGCACGCACGCGGTCGACCGTGTCGGATTCCGGCGGGCCGAGGACGATCACGGGCACGTCGCCGTGCCTGGAGCGGAACTCGTCGAGCTCACACGCATCGCCGAGCAGCGCGAGGTCGGGTGCCGCCTCGTCGCCGACCAGGCGAAAGCCGTCACTCGTCAGATGGCGCGTCAGAGAAGCGTCGGCGTCTGTGAGATGGAGCGCGTTCGACATGCAAGCGAAGCTAGCTCCGCGTCGACGACGCGCACAAGATGTCTTTTCGCGCGAAAGAGTGACAAACGATCTACAGCCGACCGGACCGGACAACGCCCCAAAGAAGCCATGCGCCGAGCAGGCCCGAGAGTGCGAAACCGACAACCGAGATGACGTTGATGCCGAGCACGTGCGGTCCCGCCTTGGCGAAGATCCCGATCAGGCTCGAGCCGATCAGGCCGCCGGCGACGATCATCGCGACGACGAGCCGGTTGAAGACGACGTCCATCCGGTTCATGAATTCTTCGAGACCCTTGTGGACGAAGCCGACCTCGATCTGCCCGTCCCGAATTTCTTCGAGGAAGTCGTGCACCTGGTACGGCATCTCCGTCAGCACCTGCGCGAGGCGGAGCGACTCCTTCCGCGCGCGCTTCGCGAGGCGACCCGGCCCGAACCGCTCCATCATCAGCCCGCGCGCGTACGGGCGCGCCACCTCGAAGACGTTGAAGTCCGGATAGAGCTCGATGCCGACCGATCCCAGGGTCGCGATCGCCTTGTCGAGCAAGAGGAAGCGCGTCGGCAGGCGCAGGTTCATCGAATAGATGAGGTTGAACGCCTCGCGAATCACCTGGAGCGGGTCGATCTCGGCGAGGCTCGCCCCGTAGTACCGGTAGTAGAGCTCGCGCAGCTCCGCGAGGAACTCCTCCTCCCGCTCCTTCGGGTAGCGGACGCCGAGGTCCGCGAGGCGCCGCGGTAGGGCATCGACGTTCTCCGATGCGGCGTCGATGAAGAGCCGCGTCAGCTTCGACATGTCGTCGTCCGTCAGCTTCCCGGTCGCGCCGAAGTCGACGAGGCCTATCTGGTCGGCCCGGCCGAGGACCAGAATGTTCGCGGGGTGCGGGTCGCCGTGGAAGAACCCGTGCCGGAAGATCATCGTCATCCACGCTTCGGTCATCAGGTACGCGAGGTCGCGGCGCTCGTCGAGCGACCACTCCTGTGGGTCGATGTCGGCGACCTGGATACCCTCGAGCCACTCGAGCGTCAGCACGCGCGCGCGGGTGTAGCTCCAGAAGACCCGTGGGACGTGCACGTGCGGATGGCCGGCGAAATTCCGGTGGAACGCCGCCGCGCTTCGCGCTTCCAGGCGGTAGTCGAGCTCGTGCCGGATCGAGCGTGCGAACTCGTCCACGAGCTGGTGCGCGTCGATGAAGTCGAGCGCGCGGACGCGCTCCTTCGCGATGCGGGCCGCCTGGTAGAGGAGCGCGAGGTCGGCCTCGATCTGGCGCGGCGCGCCCGGCCTCTGAACCTTGACCGCGACGCGCTTCCCGTTCGGAAGGACGGCGCGATGCACCTGGCCGATCGACGCGGCGGCGACGGCCTGCTCGTCGAACTCGGCGAACAGCTTGTCGAGCGTGAGACCGAGCTCCTCCTCGACGACCTGCTCCACCTGGGCGAACGGGACCGGACGGACGTCGTCCTGGAGCCCGCGCAGCTCGGCGATGATGTCGGCCGGCAGGACGTCGGGGCGCATCGACAGGAGCTGGCCGAACTTGACGAACGTCGGGCCGAGCTCGTCGAGCATCTCTCGCAGGTGCTGCCCCCGCTGCGAGGGCTGGCCGTCCATCTCGACGCGCGGCGCGCGACCGGGAAAGAGATCGGTCAGCCGGTGCTTGTCGAACCAGTAGCCGAAGCCGTGACGGACCGCGACCTGCGCGATCTCGGACAGGCGGCCGAGGTTCCGTGTCGCCGGTTGCGCCATCGGCTCAGTGTTGCACGGAGCCGCCGCTTCTCCTGGCCAAGTGACACTGTGTTACAAGGTCAGGAGACGGCGCGCGGCCGGTTTTCGAGGAGCCGCAGGCGGTGCTCGAGCTGCGCGACGCGGAGCTCGAGCTCGTCCCACTCGTCTCGCGTCACGAGGCCGAGCTCGCGAAGCGCGCCGTGCAACGTCGCCCCGGCGCGCTCGCCGATCCGCACCGCGTCGCCGCGCCAGCGCGACGTCGCCTCGTCGATCCAGGCTTGAACCTCTTCCTTCGTCATCCCGCCGCGCTCGGCGAGCGACTCGGCCAGCTCGTCCGCGCGCTCGGCCGTGAGCGCGACGACGCCGACGAGCGCCAGGCCCGCCT
>JBASRJ010000059.1:0-4249 GCA_049273785.1 Gaiellaceae bacterium
GTGCCGCAGTAGGCGGCGAACTCGGCCTCGAACTGGGCCACCTCCGGCCCATTCGTGAACTGCCCCGAGTCGATCAGCCGGGCGAAGCCGTCGAGCAGCTCGTCCTTGAGGTCGGCGTGGACGCGGCCGAGATCGAGGAATGGAACGCTGGGCGCGGCGGTGGCTGCTCTTCCCCCCACGTTCTGAGCGTAGACAGGACCCGACCACTCGTCCAGAAAAGCAGCCGGGCCGAGGCGCGGCGGCTGCCGGACGTCTGGGTCTAGAAACGTCAACTAGACGTCTGCGGGTGGCAGGAGCGACGGGAATCGTCCACAATCATCGTCATGGACGAATCTCTGCCTGTCCCGCCGCTTCAGTTTCCCTCGTCGTCCCTGGCCAAGAAGAGCCGCGGATACGACCGTGAGGCGACCGAAGACCTCTTTGACAAGGTTGCCTCGAGCTACGAGAAGCTGTGGCTCGAGTGCTCACACCTGCGTGAGGAGGCCCGCCAGCTTCAAGAACAGATCGGCGAGCTGCAGGCGGAAGCCGGGCGTTACAAGGACCAGGAGCGACTCCTCGGAAAGGCCATGCTCGACGCCAAGCGATCGGCCGCGACCATCGAGGAAGAGGCGCTGAAGACGGCCGAGGCGATCGTCGACGAGGCACGAGCCGAGGCCGAGCAGATGATCGAGAAGGTGGAGCCGGAGGCCCAGGCCAGAGCGAAGCAGATCGTCGCGGACGCTGAAGAAGAACGGATCCGGCTCGAGGAAGAGATCGAGCGCCTTCGGGAGTTCTCGGACGACACGCAGCGGGACCTAGCGTCGTTTCTCACCGCGGCGCTCAAGTGGCACAAGAGGAGCCTGGAGAGAGGTCCGGCGATGCCCGAGGCGGAGGCGCTGGAAGCTCTGCTCGAGTCCATGCCTGCGGTCGATCCGGATGCCGCCGAAGACGAGGAGAACGATTCGCAACCCCGGCGTCCTCCGTCAAGGCGTTTGTCCCCGCCTCGCCTTTCGCGCCCCTCCTAGACTGCATCTAAAATCGAGCGTTCGTTTGAGCGCCGGGTTCGTGACGACCACTCTGGTTGGGGGGAGATGCCGCAGTTGCTCGTTCCTGGTTGGCGCCGGCTGATTTCAGGTATCTCGGCGTTTATGACCCTGCCCGCGCTCGCAGCAAGAAGAAGGCGGGCTCCCGCAAGGACGGGGGGAGGACGACGGTGTCCGAGTCGTTGACCTCTCAGCTGGCAGCGCCGCTTTCTCGGGCGTTCACCGTCGGCTGGCGCGGCAGCGCCGTTTCCATCGGAACGTTTGCAACGATCGTCGCGCTCGCGGCCGACAGGGGCGGTTATTTCCCGACGTCGTGGAACTGGGCGGCGTTGGGCCTCGCTTGGATCGCCGCGGTCGCGCTCGTTCTCCGAGCAGATCTCACGCTCGGGCGGCTCGAGATCATCTCCACGGGCGCGCTCTTCCTGTTCGTGGGCTGGGTCGCGCTCTCAGTGGCCTGGACAGACTCAGTGACCTCGACGGTGCTCGAGGCTGAACGGGATGTTCTCTATCCGATCGGCCTCTTAGCCGCGATCGTCGTTGTTCGCAGGGTGAGCGTCCCGGCCTTTCTCGGCGGGATCTGGGCCGCGATCACGATCGTTTGCTGGTACTCGCTCGCGACGCGTATTTTCCCCGACCACGTCCAGAGCTTCGACTCGGTCGGCGGATATCGACTCTGGCGCCCGATCGGCTACTGGAACTCACTCGGCGTCTTCGCCGTGATCGGCCTGCTGCTCGCCCTCGGCTTCGCGGCGCGCGGGGCGCATGCGATCACGCGCGCGCTCGCGGCGGCCTCTCTCGTCGTGCTCGCGCCGACCTTTTACTTCACCTACGGCCGAGGCGCCTGGATCGCGCTGGGATGCGGGATCGTGTTCTCGCTCGTGCTGGATCCGCGGCGCCTTCAGCTCGCGACGACACTGATCGTCACGGCGGCCCCGGCGATTGTGGCCGTCATCCTCGCATCGCGTCTCCACGGCCTCACACAGGTGGGGTCTTCCCTGGCACAGGCGACGCACGACGGTCATCGGCTCGCCGTGGCCCTGGTCATTCTCGCGGTAGTCGCGGTGGTGCTGGCGCTCGCACGAGACGCGGTGGCGGCGCGCTTCGAGTTCGGCAGGAGAACGCAGCTCGCGTACGGGGCGACGCTCGTAGCTGCCGTCCTGATCGGCCTTTCGTTCGCGTTCGCCCATTACGGCGCGCCCACGACGATGGCCCGGCGAGCGTGGCACTCCTTCAACAGTCCCGGCGGCGGCGGGACCAACCTGAACGCGCGCCTCTTCACGTTGCGAAGCAACGGCCGCACCGTGATGTGGCACCTCGCGTGGCGTGACTTCGTCCACCACCCAGTTGTGGGAGCAGGCGCCGGCTCCTATGAGATCTGGTACCTCCAGCATCGACCGAACAGCTCGAAGGTCAGGGATGCGCACAGTCTCTACATGGAGACGCTTGCAGAGGTCGGGTCGGTCGGGCTCTTGCTTCTCCTCGTTGCGCTGCTCGCGCCATTCGTAGCGGCCTTCCGTGCGCGCGGCAGTCCACTCGTCCCGGCAGCAGCGGGTGCGTACTTCGCGTTCTTGCTTCACACGGGTGCCGACTGGGATTGGGAGGTCTCGGCCGTCACGCTGACCGGGCTGCTTTGCGGCGTTGCTCTGCTCGTGTCTGCCCGTGCGGAGGGCGCGGTCGTACCGATCAGGAGACCCGGAACAGTCCTCGGGATCTCTGTGTCCGTCATCGTGATCGGGTTCTCGCTCGTCGGCCTGATGGGCAACGTTCCCGCCTCGAGAGCCGGAGATGCGATCGCTGCCCGGAACTGGAGTCGCGCTACATCCGAGGCGCAAAAAGTGATCCGTTGGGAGCCGTGGTCTGCAGAAGGATGGAGGCGACTCGGCCAGGCTGAGGTGGGGCAGGGGAAGCTCGCCGCCTCAAAGCGAGACTTGACAAAGGCGATTCGCAAGGATCCAAAGAACTGGGACCGCTGGTTCGACCTCGCGATCGCCACCACGGGTCCAACCCGTCGCCGTGCGCTCGAGGAAGCGCTGGCGCTCAATCCGCACAGCCCGGAAGTTGCGGAATTCGTCGCCGGCATCGGTCTGAAGGGAATCAAGCCACGCTCCACGGGTGTGCCGTGATGCTCCGTTCCGACCCTCTTGCGGAGGGCGAACGTTTGATCAAGCGCGTGTACGCCTACGTCGCGTATCGCATCGGTGACGGTGCGGACGCGGAGGACGTGACGAGTGAGACGTTCGAGCGCGCCGTTCGGTACAAGAGCTCTTACGACCGGTCGAAGGGCGAACCCATCTCGTGGCTGCTCGGGATTGCCAGGCGCTGTATCGAGGACAGTTGGAAGCACCGCTTGGCCACCACCTCCGAGGTCCCTGACGTTGCGGCCGCCGGCGCTCTCGAAGATGAGACCGAGAACCGGCTGCTGGTTGCAGCCGTGCTGGCCGGGTTGAATGAGCGCGAGCGGGAGTTGATCGCGCTTCGCTACGGGGCAGATCTGACGGCTCGTCAGATCGGCGACCTCTTGGGTCTGCGTGCGAACGCCGTGGAGGTCGCACTCCACCGGACCCTTGGCCGTCTGAGGGAAGCCTTCGAGGCCGGGCCCCCTGGGGAAACCGGCCTCCCGCCACCCGAGGCGAGGAGTGTAAGGATCTAGACCCCTGCCCCGGTAAGGAGATAGAAGGATTCGATCCGAGACTGGAGGCGGCGGTGAAGCGTTTTTCGAAGTCCCCGAACCGAGAGACCGAGAATCGGCTTCGTGAGCAGCGGCCGGTGCCCAGGCCTTCGTTCCTCGCCGCGCTTGTCGTCGAAATCTCGCCTCGTTCCCGTGGTCGGGCCGGCTTTCGCCGGGCCGCACTCGCAGCCGCATTGTCGGCGGCGATCCTTGGGGTCGTTGCTGCCTTTGGCGGAGTCGGATATGCAACTTCGGCCGTGAAGGCGGCCGACGCGACGGCAGTGTTGCACCTCGTCGGCGTATCGTCTTCAACATCATCGAACGACTCCGGCAATTCGGGCTCCTCAGGGGAGAGGTCGTCGTCCAAGGAGAAGGGGAACGACAACAAGAAGGAGAACGACGACAACGGGAAGGACGATGAGTACAAGCCGGGCAAAGGTTGTGGCGACAAGAACCACGTCCACGCGCGCGAGGATGAGTGCAAGAAGCTCAAGTAGTCCGGACTACAAGAACTCGCTAAGCGCTGCGGCGACTTAGTTTCGAAGCGGCCGGGCACTTG
>JBASRJ010000068.1:0-10539 GCA_049273785.1 Gaiellaceae bacterium
GTGCGGCGCCCCGAGTCGGGTGAAGCCGCGGCCGACCTGCGCGCGGGCCGGCGGCACGTCGGCCGGTTGTTCTTCGACGCGGGCGACGAGCCCGACCGCGAGGTGCTCGAGCGGGTCGTGCCGCCGCTTGCGTCGCTGCTCGGAGTCGCGCTCGACCGGGAGCGGCTCGGACGCACCGCGCTCGAGGCGGAGACGCTCCGCCGGAGCGACGCGATCAAGACGGCCGTGCTGCGCTCCGTCAGTCACGACCTGCGCTCGCCGCTGACCGCGATTCGCGCTGCGGCCGAAGGGCTCGAGCGCGCGGATCTCGACCTGGACGCCCGCGACCGTGCGGAGCTCGTCGACGCGATCCGTGCTGAGGCGGCGCGCCTCGAGCGCGTCGTCACCAACCTGATCGACCTCTCGCGGCTGGAGGCGGGAGCCGCGCGCCCGCGACCAGAGGTGTGGAGCGCCGACGAGCTGGTCGCGCGTGCGCTCGAGCCGCTCGGGGCGCCGGCGGAGCGAGTCGTCGTCGAGCTGCCCGCCGATCCACCGGCTGCATTGGTCGATGCGGCGCAGATCGAACGCGCGCTCGTGAACCTGATCGAGAACGCGCTCAAGTTCTCGTCCTCCGCGGATCCCGTCACGGTGATGGTCGCGCGCCACGACGACTCCGTCGTCATCGGCGTCCGGGACCGCGGGCCCGGGATCACGGCCGCGGAGCTCGGACGGATCTTCGAGCCGTTCGAGCGCGGCACCGTCGGCAGCGGCACTGGTCTCGGGCTCGCCATCGCGCGCGGCTTCGCGCAGGCCAACGGCGGCCGAGTCGAGGCGGTGTCGCAGCCGGGGGAAGGAGCGACGTTCTCCCTCGTCCTTCCCCGCGCGGACGTCCCCGCGCAGGTGCGCGCGTGACGAAGCAGCACGTGCTCGTCGTCGACGACGAGCCGCAGATCCTGCGGGCGCTGCAGACGAACCTGCGCGGCGCGGGCTACGACGTGACAACCGCGGCGACCGCGGAGGGAGCGTTGGCGGCCGCGGCAATCCGCCCGCCGGAAGCCGTGATCCTCGACCTGATCCTCCCGGACGGAAGCGGCACCGCCGTCGCCCGCGAGCTCCGCCGCTGGACCTCGGTCCCGATCCTCGTGCTGTCGGCCGTCGGCGATGAGCACGAGAAGGTCGCAGCGCTGGACGCCGGCGCGGACGACTACGTGACGAAGCCGTTTGGGATGGACGAGCTGCTCGCACGCCTCCGCGCTGCGTTGCGCCGCGCGGGCCCGTCGACCGAGCCGGTGCTCACCGTCGGCGAGCTCGTCGTCGACCTGGAGCGCCGTGCCGTGACGATCGCAGGCCGCGAGGTGACGCTGACGCCGATCGAGTTCGACCTCCTCCGCTTCTTCGCCCAGAACGAGGGGAAGCTGCTGACGCATCCGATGATCCTGCGCGAGGTGTGGGGGCCGAAGTACGGCGACGAGTCGCACTACCTGCACGTGTACGTGTCCCAACTGCGGCGGAAGATCGAGCCCGACCCGGCGCGCCCGCGCTACATCCTCACGGAGACCGGCGCCGGCTACCGGCTCGTGAACCCGCTCGCGTCGTCATCTTGAGCTTTTCTTGAGGTCGCGGAGGCGAACTTTTATGCGGCCCTGAGCAGCCTCGCCCTACGTTGGGCGGGTGGCAACATCCACGGCAAGAGCCCTGCCGGTTTCCCCGGATCGCGAGTGGGCGCCGCGCTGGCGGGCCCGGCGAAAGGCGGCGGTTGCATACCGGCGCATCCTCGTTCCCCTCGTCGACCACGAACAGTCCGAGCAGGCAATGGCGATCGCCTGCCGGCTCGCCGCCGAGCGGCGAACCGCCGTCACCGCGGTCAGCGTCGTCGAAGTGCCCGTCGAGTTGCCGCTCGACGCACACATGATCGAGGAGGAAGGGCACGCCAAGCACGTCCTCGCCGACGCCACCGCGATCGGCGATCTCTACGGCGTGAGCGTCGCCGCCCGCATCCTCCGCGGCCGAGCGGCCGGCGAGGCGATCGTCAAGGAGGCGAAGGAAGCGGAGAGCGAGATCATCGTCCTCAAGGCGCCGCGGAAGAAACGCATGGGCGGTGCCGCCCCGATCTTCGGCCGGACGGTCGACTACGTTCTCAAGCACGCGCCGTGCCGGGTGATGGTCGCGGCCTCCCCTGCCGACATGTAGCGGCAGCTCAAGCCCCTCTGAGCAATGCTCTCGGGTAGACGAAGCTCGGAGGGACGATGACGGAGGAGGCAGGCGAACGGCGACCTGACGTCGAGCTCGAGCTCGACGAGATACCCGCTCCACCGTCGACTGCGTTTTCGGCGGCGACATCAGCCGTGCTCTCGGGCGCCAAGCGCCTGCTGATCGGGCGCGCCCGGCCGACCCGCGAGCTCGAAGACCAGCTGCTCCCGAAGGTTCTCGCCCTTCCCATCTTCTCGTCGGATCCAATCTCCTCGGTTGCCTACGCGACCGAAGCGGCGCTGGCCGTCCTTGTCGCAGTGTCCCTGTCCGCTCGACGCGACGTGTTCCCGATCTCGATCGCGATCGCCGCGTTGCTCGCCATCGTCGCCCTGTCCTATTCACAGGGTGTGAAGGCGTACGCCTCGAGCGGCGGCTCCTATGTCTTCGCAAAGGAGAACCTCGGGACGCTCGCAGGCCTGATCGCCGCCGCCGCTCTCCTCACCGACTACGTCCTCACGGTGGCCGTGTCGATCGCGGCCGGCATCTTCGCAGTGACCTCGGTCGCTCCGTCTCTCGCCGCGTACAAGGTTCAGCTCTCGCTGGCATGCATCCTCGTGCTGACACTCGGGAACCTGCGCGGCGTCCGCGAGTCGGGGCTGCTGTTCGCTTTTCCGACGTACGCGTTCATCGGGTCGGTGTATGCGGTGCTCGTCGTCGGATTCGTGAAGGGGATCACCGGTTCGTGGCCGCACGCGCACGTGCCGCATCCGATTCACCCCGGGATGGGGACCATCAGCCTCTTCGTCCTCCTGAAAGCGTTCGCGTCGGGATCGGCGGCACTCACGGGGGTCGAGTCGATCTCGAACGGCGTCACTGCGTTTCGCCATCCACAAGCGCGGAACGCGTCGCAGACACTCCTGGCGATGGCGGCGATCGCCATCAGCCTGTTCCTCGGCGTCTCGTATCTCGCTGTGAAGATGCACGCCCTCCCCAGCGAGACGGCCTCGGTGCTCTCGCAAATCGCCCGGGCGACATTCCCTGCGGGATCGTCCGGCTCGTTCGTCTACTACCTCGTTCAGGCGTTCACACTCGCGATCCTCATCCTCGCCGCCAACACCTCGTATCAGGGCTTCCCGCGGCTCGCTGCGCTCCTCGCGCGCGACGGCTTCTTCCCCCGTCAGTTCATGAATCTCGGCGACAGGCTCGTCTTCTCGAACGGGATGCTCATCCTCGCGGGCCTCGCGGCGGGGCTGATCCTCGCGTTTCGCGCGAAGGTCGACTCGCTCATCCACCTCTATGTGATCGGCGTGTTCACCGCGTTCACGCTCGCGCAGGCCGGCATGGTCCGGCACTGGCTTCGGACGCGCGAAAGCGGATGGCGCCGGAATGCCATCCTGAACGGCATTGGCTCTGCGTCGACCTTCGTCGTCGACTGCATCGTGATTTGGACGAAGTTCGCGGCGGGTGCGTGGATGGTGATCCTCGCGATCCCCTTGCTGATCGCGACCTTCTACGTCATCAACAAGCACTACCGGTCCGTGGCGCGGCGCCTCAGGGCGAAGGCGAAGGCAGTTCTCGCGAGGCCTCAGCCCGACAACACGGTCGTGCTCTACGTCGAGCGCCTCGACGCCGCGACGCGGGAGGCGTTCTGGTACGCGCGCAGGATCTCCAACGGCTCGTTTCGGGCGATTCACGTCCCGTTCCCCGGCAGCGACCCGGGGATCGGTCCGCGCTTCTTCAGCTGGTCCGAGGGGAACCCACGTCTCGAGCTCCTCTCGGCGGAGGATGAGCCGCTCGACGCGGTCCTCGAGTACGTGTGGACCTTCCCGCACGGCGAAGGCGACTTCGTGACGGTGGTGATCCCCGAGCTCTTCCGAGAACCGTCGCTGATCTCGGCGGTCATGCGCCGCTCGACGTTCTCGTTGAAGCTCGGGTTGCTGCGCGAGCCGGGTGTCGTCGTAACGGACGTCCCTCGGCTCGCGGGGTCGACGAACGGATCGTGGGTCGAGCCACGGGCTGCAGTCGGGATCGTCCCCGTCGCCGGTGTGAACGCGGTATCCCTGCGCGCGCTCATCTACGCCCGATCTCTGCGCCTCGACGACACGAGCGCGGTCTTCTTCTCGTTCGAGGACGGCGATGCGGCGCCGATTCAGCGTGACTGGGAGCGCTTCCCGACCGGCGTTCCGCTCCGGGTCGTCGAGGCGCCGTACCGCGATGTCGGAAAGCCGCTCTTGACCGACATTCGGCGCATCACCGCCGATCCAGGAGCAGTTGCCGTCGTCGTCATGCCCGAGCTCGTCGTCCGCGGCACGGACCGCCTATTGCACAACCAGCGCGCGCTCTACATCAAGCGAATCCTCTTGTTCGAGCCGCGCGTCATCCTGGCCAGCGTCCCGTATCAGCTCCTCTGATTCCTCCGCGGCCGCCTCGGGCCTGAGGATGAGCGTCTCCATCTGGGCGTGACCCAGGATCCAGGTCAGATCCTTCGGCCTGAAGCCCGGGCCGCGGCCGATCGGCGCCGGTACGAGCGTTCGGTCGAACCGTTCGGCGTCCCAGAGCTTCCCGAGCGCGTGCGTCGGCGATCGGCCCGTCTCCACCCGCGCGTCGACACGCACGCCCTTGCGAAGCGCTGCGTGCTCGACCGCCTCGAGCAGCGGCATCGCGACCGCGACGTCCTGCTGCATGGGCGACGACTCGGTCAACTCCCACGGCATGACCATCAGGTAGGCAGGCACGAGCGTCGCGTCCTCGGCGTGCGCGATGCGAATCGCCGCTGCGAGCACAGTCGGGTCGAGCTCGCCGGACGTGAACGGCACGAGCAGCCGCCTCGACCCGTCACGCCGACGGCCCAAGAGCCGATGGCGGACCTCGCGTCCGACCAACGTCGCGAGCAGGGCGACGGCGACGCCGATCACGATTCCGACGATCATCGGTCGGTTCGCTCCTCGCGCAGCGCTCGATCCGCGACGACGCGGATGTCGAGCCCGGGCAGCTCGCGCACCATGCGCGAGAGGAGGGAGCCTCGAACGATCTCGACGCTCCGCCGCTCGTCGGGCGTCCCGACGAAGATGTAGGTGGAGCCGCGCTCGCCGGCGACGCGGCGGACAGTCTCGACGAGATCGTCTCCTTCCTCCTCGAGGAAGTTGATGCCGAGCACGCTGGCAAGGCGGCGCAGCGCGGCCAGCTGGGTCGCCTCCTCGGGCGTTCGGTCTCGCCCGGTCGGACGCACGCACAGCGCGTCGATCTCTGCACCGAGCCGCTGTGCCGAGCGCCAGGCGCGGCGGAGAATCCGTTGCGACTTGGGCTGGGGCTCGATCAGCGCGAGCACGCGCTCGGCCACGGCTTGGTGGCTCAGCGGCTCGAGGGTCTCGGTGTGCCGCCGAGCCTCGACGTCCTCGGCGACCTCGCGCAGGACGAGCTCGCGCAGCGCGCCGAGGTTCTCGCTGCGGAAGAAGTTCTGCAGTGCGACCTCGGCTCGCTCTTTCGGATAGACCTTGCCCGCTCGCAGCCGCTCTCGAAGCTCTTCGGGAGAGAGGTCGACGAGGATGACCTCGTCCGCCTCGTCGAGGATGCGATCCGGGAAAGTCTCGCGGACGCGGACACCCGTGAGCTCGAAGATCGAGTCGTTCAGGCTCTCGAGGTGTTGGATGTTGACGGTCGAGATCACGTCGATCCCGGCTGCGAGCACCTCGTCGATGTCCTGGTAGCGCTTCTCGTTGCGCGTGCTGGGCGCGTTCGTGTGTGCCAGCTCGTCGATGAGCGCAAGCTCGGACTTGCGTCGGATCACGCCATCGGTGTCCATCTCCTCGAGCTCCAGTGCTCCGTGCTGCGCGCGCAGCCGCGGTACGACCTCGAATCCCTCCGCAAGCGCCGCGGTTTCCGGCCGATCGTGCGGCTCCAGGTAGCCGATCACGACGTCACGGCCCTCCGACTGGGTCCGCCGGCCTTCCAGCAGCATGCGGTAGGTCTTGCCGACCCCCGCGGCCATCCCGACCAGGATCCGATAGTGACCGCGCGCCACGATCCTTCAACCTAAGCACCGAAGAGGTTGTGCACGATCAGATCGATCACCTTGGTGCCGACGAAGGGCAGAACCACGCCTCCCAGCCCGTAGATGAGCAGGTTGCGCCGCAGGAGCGCCGTCGCCCCGATTGCGCGGTACTTGACGCCTTTGAGCGCCAGCGGAACCAGCGCCGGGATGATCAGCGCGTTGAAGATGATCGCGGAGACGATCGCGCTCTTCGGCGTGCCGAGGTGCATGACGTTCAGGGAGTTCAACGGCCCGCGCTCGCCCGCGTGCTTGGCGTAGGTGAACGCGAACATCGCGGGCAGGATCGCGAAGTACTTGGCGACGTCGTTGGCGATCGAGAACGTCGTCAGCGCGCCGCGCGTGATCAGCAGCTGCTTGCCCACCTCGACGATCTCGATCAGCTTTGTCGGATTCGAGTCGAGGTCGACCATGTTGCCGGCCTCTTTGGCGGCAGAGGTGCCGGTGTTCATCGCAACTCCGACGTCCGATTGAGCCAGGGCTGGGGCGTCGTTCGTGCCGTCACCGGTCATGGCGACCATCCGGCCTTTCGCCTGCTCCTCCTTGATCAGGGCCATCTTGGCCTCAGGGGTCGCCTCGGCGAGGAAGTCGTCGACGCCGGCCTCTTCGGCGATTACCGAGGCGGTGACGCGGTTGTCGCCGGTGATCATCACCGTGCGGATGCCCATCTTTCGCAGCTCGTCGAAGCGGTGAATCATCCCGCCCTTGACGATGTCTTTCAGATGGATGACGCCGAGCACGGAGCTGTTACGCGCGACCACCAGCGGGGTTCCCCCGGAGTGGGCGATCCTGTCGACCTCCGCGTCGAGCCGTGCGGGCGCCTGGCCGCCCTGCTCCTCGACGAACCGTTTGACGGCGTCCGCGGCGCCCTTGCGCAGCTGTGCACCGTCCATGTCGACGCCGCTCATGCGCGTCGTCGCCGAGAAGGGAATGAACGTGGCGTCCAGCTCCCCGAGCTCGCGACCGCGGAGCCCGTATTGCTCTTTCGCCAGCACGACGATCGAGCGGCCCTCCGGCGTCTCGTCGGCGAGCGAGGAGATCTGCGCGGCTTCGGCCAGCTGCTCGACGGTGACGCCGTCGACGGGCACGAACTCCGTCGCCTGGCGGTTGCCGAGCGTGATCGTTCCGGTCTTGTCGAGCAGGAGCACGTCGACGTCGCCGGAGGCCTCGACCGCGCGGCCGGACATCGCGAGCACGTTGCGCTGCACGAGCCGGTCCATGCCGGCGATCCCGATTGCCGACAGCAGCGCACCGATCGTCGTCGGGATCAGCGCGACGAGCAACGCGATCAGGACCGTCTGCGAGGTCGGCGTTCCCGCGTAGATCGCGAACGGCCGCAGCGTCACGACCGCCGCGACGAACGTGATCGTCAGGCCCGCGAGCAGGATGTTCAACGCGATCTCGTTCGGCGTCTTGCGTCGTTCGGCGCCTTCGACGAGCGCGATCATGCGATCGAGGAAGGACTTGCCGGGCTCCTGGGTCACCATGACGACGAGGTGATCGGAGAGGAGCCTGGTGCCGCCCGTGACTGCGGAGCGGTCGCCGCCCGCCTCGCGGATCACCGGCGCGGATTCCCCGGTGATCGCCGACTCGTCCACCGAGCCGACGCCTTCGATGATCTCGCCGTCGGCAGGGATGATCTCGCCGGCCGAAACGACGACGACGTCGCCGCGCTGCAACTCGGGCGCCGGCACGTCCTCGAAGCCCTCGCTGTCGGTGCGGCGATGCGCCAGCGTCGTCGTGCGGGTCGCGCGGAGCGCGTTCGCCTGCGCCTTGCCGCGCCCTTCCGCGATTGCCTCCGCGAAGTTCGCGAACAGCACCGTCAGCCAGAGCCAGGTCGCAATCACGCCGACGAACCAGAGCTGGCCGTAGTGGCCGCGCCCGAGCTCGAGGAAGAAGATCACCGTCGTGATCACGCTGCCGAGCTCGACGATGAACATCACCGGGTTCCGCACCTGCTGCCGTGGATCGAGCTTCGGGAACGAATCGCGGACGGCGACGAGGACCAGGTCGCGCGAGAAGACGCTTGCCGACTTGCGCGCCACTTACCGCCCCGCCTCCTTGTCGAGTGCGAGGTTCAGCTCGAGGACGTTGACGCCCGGCTCCCCGAAGAAGCCGAGCCAGCGCCCGTCGGTGTTGTCCCGGATCAGCTTCTGAACGGTCGCGAGCGGCACGTGGCGGACGGCCGCGACGCGTCCCGCCTGCAGCCGTGCGTAGGCGGGTGAGATGTCCGGGTCGATCCCCGAGGCCGACGTGGTGACGGCGTCGACCGGGATGTCGTGGATCGTCAGGCCCGGGTTGTACGGACCCTCGAGAGCGAGAATCGCCTTGGCCTGCTGGGCGACGTTCTTGGCGAGATCGGGATTCGTCGGACCGAGGTTCGCGAACGTCGTCCCGCCGGCGTTGTAGGCAGGCGAGGTCGCGGACGGCCGCTCGTGGAAGTACTGCGGCTTCGCGAAGGCCTGCGCGGCGAGCTCGGAGCCGACGACCTTGCCGTTCACCTTGATCAGGCTGCCGTTCGCCTCGTGCGAGAACGCCACCTGGGCGAAGCCGCTGACGATCGTCGGCAGGGCCAGACCGAAGACGACCGTCAGGACGACGACTGCGATCAGGGACGACTTGAGCTCCCGGATCATCAGTGCGACAGCCCTTCGACGATCGGGCCGAGCGTCAGCGCCGGAAACACCATCAGCCCTGCGGTCAGCACGATGACCCCGACGAGCAGCACCGCGAACGTGGGGCCGTCGGTGCGGAACGTCCCGACGGACGCGGTGGCAGTCTTCTTGGCGGCCAGCGAGCCGCCGATTGCCAGTGCGGCTACCAGCGGCACGAAGCGCCCCAGGAACATGGCCACGGCGCCGAGCTCGGCCGAGAAGTTCGTAGCGCCGTAGCCCGCGAATGCGCTGCCGTTGTTGTTCGTCTGCGACGTGTAGGCGTAGAGCGCCTCGGTGAAGCCGTGCGCGCCGGGGTTGAAGACCGACGCGAGGCCGCCGTGGGTCACGACCGAGATCGCCGTCAGCGTCAGCGCCACCGTGGGAACGAACAGCGCTCCCACCGCCGCGTACTTGATCTCGCGCGCCTCGATCTTCTTCCCCAGGTATTCAGGCGTGCGTCCGACCATCAGCCCTGCGACGAAGACGGCAATCAGGATGTAGAAGAACATCCCGTATAAGCCCGACCCCACGCCGCCGAAGATCACCTCGCCGACGAAGATGTTCACGAGCGGGACGACGCCCCCTGGCGCGGTCAAGGCGTCGTGGCCGCCGTTGACCGAGCCGTTGGACGCGTCGGTCGTCGCCGTCGCCCAGAGCGCCGTGTTGGCGATGCCGAAGCGGACCTCCTTGTCGGACATGTTGCCGCCACTTTGGCCGTGCCCCTGTGTGATATTCACGCCCGAGTCGCGGAGAACCTGGGAGCCGTGCTGCTCGGACGGCAGTGCGATCGCGACGCCAATCGCGAACATCGCGAACATCGCGCCGAACACCATCCATGCGTGTCGGCGCGCGAGCACCATCCGGCCGAACATGAACACCTGCGCGGCGGGAATGAGCAGGATCGCGATCAACTCCAGGAAGTTCGTCAGCCCGTTCGGATTCTCGAACGGGACGGCTGAGTTGGAGTTGAAGAAGCCGCCACCGTTCGTCCCGAGCTCTTTGATCGCGAGCATCAACGCAACCGGGCCGCGCGCGATCGTCTGAGTCGCTCCCTCGAGTGTCGTCGCGGTCGCGTGTGCGTGGAACGTCTGCGGCACGCCCTGCGACATGAGGATGACCGCAAGGATCAGCGCGAGGGGGAGCAGGATGTAGATGAGCGAGCGGTACAGGTCGACCCAGAAGTTGCCGAGCTCCGTCGCAGTCCGCCGCGCGAGGCCACGGACGACGGCGGCAAGGACGGCCATGCCGACCGCGGCGGAGACGAACTGCTGTACCGCGAGGCCGGTCATCTGCGTCAGGTACGACATCGTGTACTCGCCGCCGTAGTACTGCCAGTTCGTGTTGGTGACGAAGCTGGCAGTCGTGTTGAGCGCGATGTGCGACGGCACGGCCTTCATGTGGTCCGGGTTCAGGAACAGGTGGCCCTGCAGGCGCTGGATCGCGTAGAGCACCCCTGAAAAGACGATGCTGAAGACGAGCACTGTCTTCCCGTAGCTCTTCCAGTCCTGCTCGCGCCGTCGGTCGGTGCGGACGAGCCGGTAGAAGCCGCGCACGACCGGCTCGAGCCAGGCAAACCACCGACCGGAGGCGAAGCGCCCGCGGGTGTAGACCCGCGCCATGAAACCGCCGAGCGGGTAGGCGAGCGCGATCAGCACGACCGCGTACACG
>JBASRJ010000079.1:0-10639 GCA_049273785.1 Gaiellaceae bacterium
GCATGCACACCGCGCGGCCGGCGCTGGACGCCGCGACGAGACCGCTGCCGCCAGGAGCGTGTCGAGCTCCTGCAACCGTTCGTCGAGCACGACCAGCTCCTCGCAGCGCTCGACCAGGAGGTCCTGCCGAAACTGGTCGCGCCGGTACATCTCGAGCATCAGGCCGCCCAGGTCGCGAAGCCGTTCCTCGCGGGCACGCAGCAACGCGCGCCGCTCGCGTCGCAGCAGTCCAGGGTGCGGTAGCGGCCGCCGGGGTGGGGCCTGCGGGCGGGACGAAGCCACGTCGGCGGCTCGTCTTAGGCGGGGGAGCCGCGCCACGCGCGGAATCTAGCAGCGGGTTCGGCGGCCTACGGCGTCGCTTGCGATGCCGTCAGCAGGACGTACGGGCTTCGCCCGTGCGTCCGTCTGAACTGACCGGTCGAGTAGCAGCGGGTTCGGCGGCTTACGGCGTCGCTTGCGATGCCGTCATCAGGACGTACGGGCTTCGCCCGTGCGTCCGTCTGAACAGACCGGTCGAGCCGTTCGAACTCGAACGTACGCTTCTACGGCTTGCTCTGGGCTGCCCTGCGCCCCCATCCGAGCAGGAAGACGGCGAACAGGATCGCCCCGACGACCGCGATCGGAATCCCGGCGATCCAGTACCCGAAGAGCGAGATCACGATCGCGATCACGATCAATGCGAGGACGAGCCCGAGCATTGTCCCTCCGTTCCCGGCGCGGCCCCGAACACGCTAGGGCAGCTCGATGACGACGAGTCGCTCCTCGGTCAGCTCGCGCACGGCGTAGTGCGGCCCTTCGCGCGTATTGCCGGAGTCCTTGACGCCGCCGTAGGGCATCTGGTCGGATCGGAACGTCGGCGCCTCGTTGACGGTCACGCCGCCGAACTCGAGCGTCTGCGCGGCGCGGAGCGCGGTGTCGAGACGCGTGGTGAAGATCCCGCCCTGCAGTCCGTACCGAGTGGCGTTCGCGAGCTCGATTCCCTCGTCGACCGATGCGACCGACGTCACGGTGCACACCGGGCCGAACACCTCCTCGCAGGAAACCTTGTCGTCGCGGGCCGGGTTTGCGATCACCGTCGGCCGGATCAGCTCGCCCTCCAGGTCGCCGCCCGTCAGCACCTCGCCCTTCGACTCGTGAATCCACTCGAGAATGCGCTCGCGAGCGTCCTCGTCGATCACCGGGCCGACGTCAGTGTCCTCCTCAGCAGGATCGCCGATCCGCAACGCCTCGACTCGAGGCAGAAAACGCTCGACGAACGCGTCGTACACGCCTTGCTCGACGTACACGCGCTGGATGGAGATGCAGCTCTGGCCCGCGAACGAGAACGCGTTCGCCGCGATCTTCTCGGCAGCCGTGTCCACGTCGGCGTCGGCCGCGACGATCACTGGCGTCGCGTTGCCGAGCTCCAGGTTGATCCGCTTCTTCGGCGCGCGCTCCTTCAGCTTCCAGCCGACCGGGCCCGACCCGGTGAACGTGATCGCCTTGACGCGGTCGTCCTCGACCAGCACGTCGCCGATCTCCGACGCGGGCCCGACGACGACGCTCAGCCAGCCCGCCGGCAGCCCGGCCTCCTCCTCGAGCTCTGCGAGCAGCAGGGCCGACAGGGGCGTCTGGCTCGCAGGCTTGAGGACGACCGCGCAACCGGCGGCCAGAGCGGGCGCCAGCTTGTGCGCGACCAGGTTGAGCGGAAAGTTGAACGGGCTGATCGCGCCGACGACGCCGATCGGCTGACGGAGCGTGAACGCGAGCTTCCGTTCCCCCGCTCGCGCGGCGTCCATCGGCACCATCTCCCCGGCGAGCTTGCGCGCCTCGACGGCCGCGAAGGTGTACGTCGACATCGCGCGCTGCGCCTCGACGCGCGCCGCTTTCATCGGCTTGCCGGCCTCGTCGGAGATCTGCCGTGCGACCTCGTCCTGCCGCCGTCCGAGCGCACCCGCGACGCGAACGAGGATCTCCGCGCGCTTGTGCGCCGGCAGCGGTTCCCGCATCGCGTGCGCGGCCGCGTCGATCGCGCGGCGCGTCTCAGTCGCACCGGCCTTCGCCACCCGGCCCACCACGTCGCCGGAGTACGGCGAGCGAACCTCGAGCCAGTCGCCGGTCTCGATCCACTCGCCGGCGATGAAGAGACGGCGATCTGCGGTGGTCGTGGCCACGGATCTACTCTACTTCTGTGACCGACGCCTACATCGTCGACGCCGTCCGTTCCCCGATCGGGCGAAAGAACGGGACCCTCTCGAAGATCCGCGGCGACGAGCTCGCCGGACAGGTGCTGAACGCGCTCGTGGGACGGAACGACCTCGATCCCGAGGAGGTCGAGGACGTCCAGCTCGGCTGCGTGACGCAGATCGGGGAGCAGGGCTGGAACATCGGACGGATGGTGCCGCTCGTCGCCGGCTGGCCCGAGACGGTCTGCGGCACGAGCGTCGACCGCCAGTGCGGGTCGTCGATGCAGACGAACTTCAACGCCGCTGCGGCCGTTTCGTCCGGGCAGCTCGACCTCGTCGTCTCCGCGGGCGTGGAGATGATGTCACGCGTCCCGATGGGCTCGAACGGCGGCGACCTGTCGGAACGCTTGCTCGAGCGCTGGGAGATCGTGCCGCAAGGGATCTCGGCCGCGGTGATCGCGGACGAGTGGGGGTTCACGCGCGAGCAGCTCGACGACTACTCGCTCGAGTCGCACCGGCGTGCGATCGCCGCGATCGACGAGGGGCGCTTTGAACAGGAGATCGTCCCGATCGAGTTGACGAATCCGCACGTAGGCGTGCAGTTCGCGGTTGACGAGACGCCACGGCGGGACACGTCCGCGGAGGCGCTGGCGGGGCTGAAGGCGGCGTTCGTCGCCGACGGCAAGATCACCGCTGGGAACTCGTCGCAGATCTGCGACGGCGCCGCCGCGGTGCTCGTCGCGAGCGACCGCGTCGTGTCTCGCCTCGGGCTCGAGCCGCGGGCGCGCTTCGTGTCGTTCGGTCTCGCCGGCGTCGACCCGCACCGGATGCTGCACGGCAATCCCGAGGCGTGCGCAAAGGCACTCGCTCGTGCCGGCTTTACCTGGGACGACATGTCCGTGATCGAGGTGAACGAGGCGTTCGCGTCGGTCGTGCTGCAGTTCGCTCGGGACGCGGGGCTCGAGGATCGCTGGAACGACATCAACCCGAACGGCGGCGGCATCTCGCTCGGCCATCCGCTCGGGGCGACCGGCGCTCGCATGACCGCGACGCTGCTGAACGAGCTCGACCTCCGCGAGGCGCGCTACGGCATCGCGTCGATGTGCGTCGGCTTCGGCATGGCGATCGCCGGGATCATCGAGCGGCTCTGACGCGCCGGGCATCGACTTCTCGCCGCACACTTCGATCCCGAGCGAATTCGCAAGCATTCGTCGTCCAAAACCAGCGCGTCGGGATCGTTGCGTGGGGAGTTCGGTCGGGTCGGCCCGTCAGTTCAGACGGACGCACGGGCGAAGCCCGTGCGTCCTGACGGCGGCACCGCAAGCGGTGCCTTAGGCTGCCGCGCGTGAAAGTGGGTGTCGTCGGGCTGGGGACGATGGGCGCGGGGATCGCGCAGGTCAGCGTGACTGCCGGCCACGACACAGTCGGCCGCGAGGTCACCGGGGAGCTCGCCGAACGGGGGCGCGCAACGATCGACCGCTACCTCACGCGCGGGGTCGAGAAAGGCCGAATGACGCAGAACGAGCGTGAGGCCGCGCTCGGCCGGCTGTCGCTCACGACCGAGCTCGCGGACCTCGCGGATTGCGATCTCGTGATCGAGGCCGTCCTCGAGGAGCTCGACCTGAAGCGAGAGGTGTTTGCGGAGCTCGATCGTGTCTGCCGACCCGACGCCATCCTCGCGACGAACACGTCCGCGCTCTCGGTCGCGGAGATTGCAGCAGCGACGAACCGCCCGGAGCGCGTCGTGGGGATGCACTTCTTCAATCCGGCGCCGGTGTTGCCGCTCGTCGAGATCGTCCGCGCGCCGGAGTCGAGTGAGGACGCGGTGCAGACGGCGTACGACTGGGCGGAGCAAGCGGGCAAGCAGCCCGTCCGCTGCAACGACACGCCCGGCTTCATCGTCAACCGGATCCTCATTCCGCTTCTCAACGATTGCGTACGTGCGCTCGACGAGGCCGACGTGCGTCCCGAGGACATGGACAAGGCGATGACGAACGGCGCGGGCTGGCCGATGGGGCCGTGCGCGCTCATCGACCTGATCGGCGTCGACGTGCACGTGCACGCGTCCGAGGCGCTCCACGCGAAGCTGCGAGAGGACCGAATGGCACCGCCCGACCGGCTCGTCCGCATGCAGGCCGACGGACGGCTCGGCCGCAAGAGCGGTCGCGGCTTCTACGCGTACAAAGAGTCCTAAGCGGCCAGCCGGGCCGGCAACTCGACCGTCAGCTGCACGTCGCGCAACGCCGGATGGCGCGCGTGTGCTTCGCGCCAGATCGCGTCTGCGCGCTCGGCCTCGAGGAGATCGAGCGCGACCGCGCGCATCGTCGCGACCGTCGCCAGCTCGACGAGCCGCTCGGTCTCGGCGTGGGGGAGGGAAGCTGCAGTGCGTGCGAGCGCCTCGAGCCGCGAGATCAGCAGCGTCGCGGTCCGCTCGGAACGGGCGTCCTCGGTCATGCCCGGATGTTCGCGTCCCGATCGGACGGTCCTCCTAGGGGACGCTGAGGCGTGACCAGATGTTTTCCAGCAGGCGGGCGACCTCAGGGCGGCCGAGGGAGGCGGCGAAGTTGAGCGCGCCCGCCGCGAACACCTTGGCGCCCGCCGGCGTCTCGTAGTACGTCATCTCCGCCGTACGGCCGCGACCGAGCAGGTCCGGGATGCGCGCGAGCACCTGCGTCCCCCGCGGCGACGCCGCCGTGCGCGCGTCGATCTCGATGCCGTAGCGGCCGAACGAGTCGCCGTTCGCGAGCCCCGTGCCGTCGAAGGCCCACGGCGCCGATGCGGCTCCCGCGACGACGAACGCGCCCTGCTTCTCGCCGTGATTCGAGCCCACGTACTGAACGCCGACGACCGACGCCTCCGGGCGTCCCAGCTTCCGCCACAGACGGCCGCGCACGAGCGTCGACCCGCGCCGCGTCACGAGCCGGTACAGATTGTTCGCCGCGAGAAACGCCAGGTTGCCGCCGACGTCGCGGTAGCGGCGGATGACGTCGTACGCATGACGCGTCACGTACTCCTCGTGTCCCGGGAAGACGATCAGGTCGTACCGGCGCGCGAGCTCGTTGCCGCTGCGAACGGCGTCGAGGTCGTCGTCGGACAGGAAGTCGACGCGTTTCCCGGTCCGGTTCAGCCAGGCGATGAAGTCGAGATCCCAGTCGTGGAAGCGGAAGGGAACTCCGAAGTCGAGGAACGGACGGTCGAGGGCGACGGTCGAGTGGCCGCCGACGTACCACGAGTCTCCCCACCCGTTGCCGTCGGCGTCCTCGAAGTTGTACGCAGCCCAGGTGTTCGTCGCGAGCACGACGGCGACGCGCTCGGTCCCGAGCCGCTTCGGCCGCACGATGAACGGGGCGTACCCGACGCGTCCGTCCGACGAGATCGCGCGCAGGAAGTACAGGCCGCTCGGCCAGTCGCCGGCGCGCACAACGCGGAGGAGCGCGGGCGCGTCGCGGTGGCCACGCCAATCCACCGGGATCGGTCCCGTCTTGGCGAGGCCGGCCGTCTTGACGTCCTGCTCGCTCGGGCGTCCCGGCGACTGATATGCGAACACCTGCAAACGGAGCGAGCGCGCGTCCGTCGCGAGGCGTAGCTCCGCCGTCTCCCCGGGCGCGTAGCTGCGGCGCGTGAACGCTGCGTCGATTCCCTGGATCCGGACGACCGGCGCGTTCTGCCGCCCGTTCGGCCCGTAGCCGCCGTAGACGTGCGCTCCGACCGTGAGCCGGAGGATGTAGGTGCGCGGCTGGGTCGAGCGTGCCGGCCGCCAGACCAGACGTCCAGGACCGGCCGGCAACCGGTGCGCCGTGCTCCAGACGACAGTCGTCCCGGTCCGGCCCGCGCGCACCATCTGCGTCGCCACCACGTCCAAACGCACCGTTGCCGCACGCGTCAGGACGAAGTGGACGACCGCCGAGTCGCGAAAGCCGTCGCCGTTCGGGCTAACGGTCGTCAACAGCGCTCTGTCGCCGGCGAACGGCGCCGAGCCGTTCGAGACCCGAACGTCGACGAGAGCCGGAGCGGGGAGGGACGCGGCCGCAATCGCGGCGACGAGCGGGACGATCACCCGGCGGAGCGTAGAGCGGCTGACGCCCGTCCGTTGCCACTAACAGTTTCCTTACTTCCCGCTCAAGCAGGCCACACCCACGGCGTCGATACTGAGGCAGCGATGAGGCGTCTCCTCGTCATCCTTGGCGTCCTTGCGCTCGCAGCCCCGGCCGCGAGCGTTGCAGGCAAGCGCGACCCGTCCGACGGCACGCTGTCCGTGCGGAACGGCCGCGGCACCTTCACCATCAACGGCAAGGGCGTCATCATCGGCAGCTTCGTCCACGGGAAGGTCCTGATCACGGACCCGATCGACGGCGACGGCACGGGCCCGATCGTCTCGGGCGACGACTGGCACAAGGACCGCGATGACAAGACGACGGTCTACGGCGGCACGAAGGTTCGCTTCCGGCTCGTCGGCGGCACCTTCAGGGTGCGCGTGGTCGGCGTCGGCGTGAACCTGTCCGTCGTCGGCAAGGGCCAGGTGACCCTGAACGGAGCAGGAACGCTGGACAACGGCTCGTATTCCGTCAACGGCGCGCCCTACGCGGACGTGCCCGATCTCTCGCAGTTCGCGCTGTCCGCGTCGAGCCCGTAACGTTCAGGATGAAATGGCGGCAAACGCGCAATCCGTCTTGGTGGTCGAGGACGAAGCCTCGATCGCGTCGTTCGTCGCGCTCTACCTGAAGAACGCCGGCTACGACGTCGCCACGGTCGCGAACGGGAGCGAGGCGCTCCTCTCGGTCGAGCGCCAGCAGCCGTCCCTGATCGTCCTCGACCTGATGCTTCCGGACATAGACGGGATCGAGATCTGCCGGCGTGTGCGCCAGAAGTCCGATGTCCCGATCCTGATGCTGACGGCCAGGGACGAGGACGTGGACAAGATCATCGGCCTCGAGGTCGGGGCCGACGACTACATGACGAAGCCATTCAACCCGCGTGAGCTCGTCGCGCGCGTCAAGTCGATCCTCCGCCGCACGACTCCCGACCGGAAAGAGCGGGAGAGCGAGGTCATCCAGCACGGCGATCTCGTCGTCGACGCGGGCCGTCGCGAGGTGAAGGTCGGCGACCGGGAGATCCAGCTGGCACCCAAGGAGTTCGACCTCCTGTGGGAGCTGCTCGACCATCGCGGCCTCGTCCTCACGCGCGACCAGCTCCTCGAGCGGGTTTGGGGCTACACGTTCGCGGGTGACACGCGCACCGTGGACGTCCACGTTCGCCAGCTCCGCCGGAAGCTCGAGGACGCGTCGCCGATCGTCACCGTGTGGGGTGTCGGCTACAAGGTCGGGCCCGCACGCGACCCCGTGAACGCCTAACGGGCTCGCCGTGCTGAGATCGCTGCGCTTCCGGCTCCCGGCGCTCTTCCTCGCCGGAATCGTCGTGAGCGGATTGGTCGCGGCCGTCGTCGCCTTCCAGTTGTTCCAGTCCTACACGCTGAAGCGCGCGCGGGACGAGCTGCGACGCGAGGCGACCGGAGTGACGCGGCTCTACGTCGCACAGGCGACCGGGTCGAACGATCCGGTGCCGGCCTCGCAGCTCGAGCATGCGATCGCCGACCGCATCTACTACGTCCCGCCGTCGCCCGGCTTCAAGCTCTTCGAGGGGAAGGGAGCGGGCCTGCGGACGTTGTCTCGGTCGATGCTCGACTTCCGTTCGATCACGCAGGGAAAGACGCTGCAGTTCGAGTTCAAGCCGCCCGGGACGAAGAAGACCTATCTCGCGGTCGCGCGTCCGCTCAGCGTCGGCCAGACGAAGTCGAAGACGGTCTTCGGAGCGATCGTCGTCGCGAGGCCGAAGGATCAGCTCCAGACCAGCGTCGTCCCACTGCTCGAGCGACTCGGCGTGGCGCTGCTCGGCGGCGTGATCGTGGCGGCGATCCTCGGCTTCTACGTCTCGCGGCGGCTCGCGCGGCCCGTGCTCGACCTGTCGCAGGCCGCCGACGACGTCTCGCGGGGCCGCTACGACGTCGCCCTCCCGCGCGTCCGAAGCGGCGACGAGATCGGTCATCTCGCCGATCGCTTCCGCGAGATGGCGTCGCGCCTCTCCGAAGCAGAACGGCAAGAGCGGAACTTCCTGATGACCGTGTCGCACGAGTTGCGCACGCCGCTGACGGCGATTCGTGGACACGTCGACGCGTTGCGCGAGGGCGTCGCGGAAGATCCAGCCGTGCGTGCCGCGTCGCTGGACGTGATCGCGAGCGAGACCGCGCGGCTCGATCGGCTCGTGGGTGACGTACTCGATCTTGCGAAGCTCGAGGCGCACCGCTTCACGCTGCTCCGTGAGGAGGTCGACATGGAACAGCTCTGCGACCACGCGTACACGGCGTTCGGTGAGGAGGCGCGCCGGCGTGGCATCGACTACCGGCGACGGTTCGACGCCGCGCCCACGATCGTCTCGGACGGCGACCGCGTTCTCCAGATCATCTCCAACCTGCTGACGAACGCGTTTCGCTGGACGCCGGATGGGGGCCGGGTCGAGCTCGAGCTCGCGGCGGAGAACGGCGCTGTCTCGGTTGCGGTCGACGACACCGGGCCCGGAATCTCCGCGCATGAGCACGAGCGGATCTTCCGGCCGTTCTTCTCGCAGGATCACGCGGGCACCGGGCTCGGTCTCGCGATCGCGCGGGAGCTCGCGCTCGCACTCGGCGGCCGCATCGAGCTCGAGTCGACGCTCGGCCGGGGCAGCCGCTTCGAGCTCGTGCTGCCCTCGCAGCAGTCGTAGCATGACCGCCCAGTGACGCTTCCGGAACGCGACCAGGTCGTCGAGCTCCCGCGCCGCCGTGGAAAGACGGAGGCGGCATTCGTCTCGCTGCGGCCGCGGCAGTGGACGAAGAACCTGCTGCTCTTCGCCGGGATCATCTTCGCGGCGAAGCTCGGCGACGCCTGGCGCTGGCTCGACGCGTTCGCCGTGTTCGCCGCGTACTGCGCCGCCTCCAGCGCCGCGTATCTCGTCAACGACGTGCGCGACGCGCACCACGACCGTGCTCATCCCGTCAAGCGCGCGCGGCCGATCGCGCGGGGGGAATTGTCGACGCGCTCGGCGTACGTGCTCGCCGGTGCGCTCCTCGCACTGGCGGTCGCACTGGTCACTCCGCTCGGACTCGTCTCGCTTGCGTTCCTCGCAGCGTTCCTTGGGCTCCAGGCGACCTACACGCTCGGGCTCAAGCACGTCGTCCTGATCGACGTGATGACGATCGCCGGCCTGTTCGTCCTGCGCGCGTCGGCGGGCGCCGCAGGCGTACACGTGCGCATCTCGCCGTGGCTCCTGCTCTGCACGGCGCTGCTCGCGCTCTTCCTGGCGCTGGCGAAGCGCCGAGGCGAGCTGGTGCTCGTCGGTGCGGAGGCGACGCCGGGACGGCCCGTGCTGGAGGGCTACTCGCTCGTGCTCGTCGACCAGCTCGTCAGCGTCGTCGCCGCGTGCACCGTGATCGCCTACTCGCTGTACACGTTCACCGCCCGCGACTCGAAGGCGCTGATGGTGACGATCCCGTTCGTCGTCTTCGGCGTCTTTCGCTACCTGTTGCTGATCCACCGACAGGATCTCGGGGAGGAGCCGGAGGAGGTGCTGCTCCGCGACCCGCCGATCCTGCTGTGTATCGCCGCGTGGGCAGTCTGCGCCGCGGTGATCCTGGTCGTGACCTAGCTAGGGACCGTTCGCGACGTCCGGACGGCGGTCTTCGATCCGGTAGACGATGGCGCCGCCGCGCTCCTGCAGGCCCTCCTCCAACCGGCCGACGAGCGCCTCGATACGGCCGAGGCGTGCGTCGACGCTCTTCCACCCCGAGGAGATCAGGTCGACGAGCAGCGCGAGGTCGTCGACGCGCGCGTGACGGTCGGCGAGCGTGTCGCCCTCGACCTTCTCGAGCCGCCGCAAGACCTGGTTCATCAGCCCGCGGATCTCGGCCAGGTTGCGACCCACCGGGAGAACTTGCTCGCGGAGCCCGTCCTGGACGGCATTCTCGACGCGCTCGGGAAGCCCATCCGTCGCGGCGGCGGCGACCCGAGCAAGCGCTTCGAGCTCCACGCGCGTTCGCTCGAGCACCCCTTCGAGCGCGGCACTGTCGGCCCGTTGCTCGACCCGCTCTTTCGCGCGGTCGATGGCGCTCTCGTCCATACGTGGCAAATGTACCGTGGTGGCCGGATGAGGGTCGACCAGCTGGACTACGACCTCCCGGCGGAGCTCATTGCGCAGCGGCCCCAGGCGCGCCGCGACGAGTCGCGCCTGCTGGTCTACGAACGCGTGTCCGGGCAGGTGCACCACCGGACGTTCGCAGAGCTGCCGGACGTCGCCGGGGGCGCGCTCGTCGTGGTGAACGACACGCGGGTCGTGCCCGCGCGCATCCCGATCGAGCGGCCGCGCGGCGAGGTGCTGCTGCTCGAGCGCGTGGGGGAGAACGGCGTCTGGGAAGGCCTGGCGCGACCGACGAGACGGTTGCACGC
>JBASRJ010000084.1:0-2671 GCA_049273785.1 Gaiellaceae bacterium
TTGCGGACCGGCGTCCACTTCGCATCGGTGTGAGCGACGTCGGCGGCTGGGATGTCGGTCAGCGAGGCGTGAGAAGCGGACATGGAGGCGATTCTAGTGGCCACACTGCGCCAGCACTGCCCCGACTGCCGCGGCCTGACGCGAGCGCGAAGTAGCATCGACGCCATCCTGTCTGGAGATGGTTCCCGCTCGCATCCGCTGCAGCTTGGGTCATCAATGGACAGAGAGCGGAACGCGCGAGGGGCGCGGGCGAGCGTTCGAACTCCGAGGCAAAGACGCGCCGTCGGGCACATCCGGATTCCGCCGGTAGCTCGTCGCGCGGGGAACCGCTGCCATCGGGCCGGTGTACCGTTCTGCGATGGTCAAATCCATGACGCTTGCGATCACGGTCGCGCTAGCTCTTGCTGCATCCAGTGCTGCGCGAGAGCGCCCGCGCGGAGTCGTCGCGGATTGCGCGATGCAATCGGGCGCATCGTTCCCTGGCGCGTTTACGAGCTCCCGCAACCTGGTCGTCGGGCCGCTCGTCATGATCGGTGCAGGTGGGACGCCTTCTTTCTCATCATCGTTCCATGGACAGAAGTTCCCGCTCCTTCTGAAAGCCGGACATCGCGTCACACTCGAGCTCTCCATACGCACGCGTAGAGGAGCCGCACTCGGCTACGGACCGCTGCCGCAGGGCGACGTCGGCGTACCGGAGGCGCACCGCGTCGTCACGTTCATCGCGTGCCGGAAAGGCGCATCGGACAGCGACGCGGACGGGAAGCCAGTCACCTTTTGGTCCGGCGGCGTGCTAGTGAAATCACCTCGGTGCGTCCCGCTCCGCGTCTGGATGGACGCCGCCTCATCACCGCGAAGCGTGGTCATTCGTCTCGGCGTCGACCGCTGCGGCTAAGCCGCGCTGCGGGGGTGGCCCACTACCTTTTCAACTTCGTGAACGCGGAGGCAGCGCAGCGGCCAGCGCTGCGCGAACAGGCCGCTGGGTTTCTACGGGTCAGGATGTGGGGCATCGACGCAGACGAGCCGCACCGCGACGCGCTTGCCGCCGGCGACCTCGTCCTCGTCTATCTGGGCGCGCCCGACCGGGAGTTCATCGGCCGCGCCGAGCTTGCCTCAGCGGTTCATGATTGGACACCGTCCGAAGCACAGGTGTACCCGGGCGATTCCCCGAGCGGAGTGTCGCTGGCTCAGGTCGAGGAATGGGACCCGCCCGTGCCGATGAATGCCGTGTTGTCGCAGATCGACCGGGCAGAGAATGCCAGGGCCGACTTCGAAACGGCCGTCGTTCGGATCACACCTAACGAATTTGAGACCGCCGTCGCCGTGGCGAGCGCACGCGCGCTCTCGACGTAGCCGCGCCGGTCGTTTCGCTCGGATGACATTCGCGTCGCTGGCCCACACGGACGTTTTAGGCATCCGGCTGCGTACGATCTCCTCCGTTCACAGCGCTGGAGGTGCGTCTTGCCCAGAACCGGATTTATCGACCACATCGGGATCGGCGTTCCGGATCTCCTCGTTGCCAAGAAATACTACGACGACCTCATGTATGTCCTCGGGCTTCGCGAATGGTTCGAGACGGGCTCTGGAGGACCGCTCAACTACGGGCCGGACGGTGCCCGGGGCTCCCAACTGTTCTTCTACCAAGCAGAGGAGCCGGGAACGTACTCACGTGGCCAGACCGGCCTCCATCACCTTGCATTCTTGGTGGCGAGCAGGGCGGTCGTCCGGGAAGCGCACCAGTGGGCATGTGCTCGTAAGGCCATCATCCTGGACGAACCACGCGCGTTTCCCCAGTACGGGGAACACTGCTTTGCGACCTATTGGCTCGATCCCCATGGATTCAAACTGGAGGCCGTTTGCCACACTCCCGAAGAGAGCTAATTGCAGCACCGCTCGGCCAGGAAGCGCCGAGGACGAATGAGATGTCCTCTGGTGACATTCACCAACGCCGGCGCAGGCAACGCGTTTATGCGTCTTGCGATGACGGATCCGTCAGGGACTTCACGTCGGAGTCGGGCGGCCAGCGTAGCCGCACGGGCCGGTACTCGCCCGGCCAGTCCGCATACGCCTCATCTGGGTTGTCGGTGTCCTTCGCGGCGGACGCGCCGTACCTCGCCGCGGCCTCGCTCAACGGGGAGGTTTGAAAGCTGTCCGGTTAGGTCCATCGACGAAACGCTTTCGCAGATCCGAGCCGAAGCGAGCTCGAGAGCCCAGCGTTCTCACCCACACCGCTGAGACCACCTCGCGCGCCGCACCGGCGGCAGTACTACGAGACTCGCTCCAGCTCCGGGGCTGTCTCACCCGCCTATGCCGGGCGAGCAGCGCTGCCGCCCCAGGGGAGCAGGACGGCAGCCATCCTGCGCGGTACTGCGGCGATTCGCGCAGGACGAGGGCACTCGCCCGGCTCGCACCCGTTCGGGGGATGGCAGCCAACTCCTCGCCCGTCCCCCTAACCGAGTCGGGCTTGCCGATGCGCGCGCGGTCATCCTCCAATCCTCGCGAGGCCGTGTCAATTGGCCGAACGGTCTAAATTGAACATCGATTATGAGGACGCCGAAGAAGCTCGTGGAACGGAATCTGTGGGTGGCAGGGCTCCTCGCCTTCCAGCCAGGCGTGCGCTCGGAACCCTTGACGCGGAGCCGAGACGCCGATGATCAAGTCCCTGGGCTCGCCC
>JBASRJ010000085.1:0-3100 GCA_049273785.1 Gaiellaceae bacterium
CGGAGAAGCGGACCGGCTCGCCGCCGATCGGATAGTCCTTCCGGAGCGGGTGCCCCTCCCAGTCGTCGTCCATCAGGATCCGCGTCAGGTTCGGATGGCCGTCGACGGCGATCCCCATCAGGTCGTATGCCTCGCGCTCGTGCCAGTCGGCCGTCGGCCACACCGAGACGACGCTCGGCACGGGCTCGCCGTCGTCGACCCACACCTGCAGCCGCACGCGCGCCGGATCGCTCCGGATCGCAAGCAGGTGGTAGCTGACACTGAAGCGCCTCGGCTTCGGCTCGGGGAGCTTCTGGAGCCCGCCCGTGGACGGACGGTTGAGATCGCGTCCGCCCGGCGTGCCGATGTAGCCCGAGACGCCCATGCCGCCCCAGCCGAAGTAGTCGGTCGCGGAGACGTCCGAGAGGAAGTCGAAGCCGAGCTCGTCGCGGAGGTACAGCGCTGCTGCGACGAGTCGCGCAGGGTCGACCACGAGCGTCGTCTCCCCCCGCGCGTCCTTCACCTCGACGAGCCCGGGGACGCGGTTGTAGCTCAGCTCGCCACCCCGCGGATCTCGTACGCGGGCGGAACGCCGGCCAGCACCTTCTCGTGCAGACGGACGATTCCCTCCATCAGCGCCTCGGGCCGCGGCGGGCAGCCCGGCACGTGGATGTCGACCGCGACGATCTTGTCGACGCCCTGCAGCGTCGTGTAGTTGTTGAACATCCCGCCTGAGCTCGCGCACGCGCCCATCGCGATCACCCACTTCGGCTCGAGCATCTGGTCGTAGATCTGCCGCAGAGGGGCGGCCATCTTGTGGACGACCCGCCCGGAGACGATCAGCAGGTCGGCCTGGCGCGGCGACGCGCGGAACGCCTCCATCCCGAATCGCGCCAGGTCGTACCGGGCCGAGACGATCGACATCATCTCGATCGCGCAGCATGCGAGCCCGAACGTGTCGGGCCACATCGACTTGGTCTGCGACCACGCGATGGCCTTCGCGAGCGTCGTCAGTCCGACCGCTTCCTCCAGCGCGGCGACCTCCTGCTCGAAGACGCCGGGGCCCTTCGTCGGCCAGAGCAGCCGCTCGGACTGCAGCCCATGGTCGCGAAGCCGGCGCTCTACTGCCACTCGAGCGCGCCCTTCCGCCAGACGTAGACGTACGCGATCACGAGGATGGCGATGAAGAACATGAACTCGGCGAATCCGAACCACGCAAGCTTGTGGAGGATCACTGCGAGCGGGTAGAGGAAGACGATCTCGATGTCGAAGACGATGAAGAGCATCGCCGTCAGGTAGAAGCTGATCGTGAAGCGCTGCTGGGGCGGAGGGCCGGTGGAGACGCCCGATTCGAAGGGGATCTCGCGGGCGCGCGTTCGCCGGTGCGGCCGGGTCGCAAACGCGAACGAGAAGTAGATCATCGATGCGGGGATGACCAGGGCGAACGCCCCGTAGATCAGAAACGGCAACCAGTTGTCGAGCAACCCGTGCCTCCCCTCGAGCGCCGGGAACCTAACAGGTCCAGGGTAAGCCACGAAGGGCGTCCGAAACGGCTCAACCGTGCCTGAGCCGAGTGTCACAAAGTCGGGGGATTTCAGAGTCCGGACCGTCGGGTACGATGGGACTGCGATGGAACTCCAAGAGCGCATCGAGACCACTCCACTCCTGTCCGTGACCCCGGCTGCGGCGTCGAAGATCAAGCAGCTGATGGCCGAGGAGACGGACGTCAACGTGCTGCGCGTGGCGATTCAGGGCGGCGGGTGTTCCGGCTTCCAGTACGGGCTCGGTTTCGACCGCGCCGCGGTCGAGGGCGACCACGAGTTCGAGGCGCACGGCGTGCAGGTCGTCGTCGATCCGTTCAGCGCCCCGTATCTGATGGGGGCTGAGATCGACTTCGTCGACTCGATCGAGCAGGCCGGGTTCGCGATCAACAACCCGAACGCGGTCTCCTCGTGCGGCTGTGGCCACTCTTTCCAGGTGGAAGAGGGCGAAGCCGACGCGAATGTCGGCGGCTGCGGTAGCGGCTGCAGCGCCTAGCCCCGCTCTAGTCTCTTCCGGATGAGCGACCGGCTGCGTGTCGCGATCGTCGGCTCCGGGCCGGCCGGGTTTTACGCGGCCGCCGCACTGCTGGACGCCGACGTTCCGATCGAGGTCGACATGATCGAGCGGCTGCCGACGCCGTGGGGTCTCGTCCGGCTCGGCGTCGCGCCCGACCATCCCAAGCTCAAGACGGTCTCGCGCGCGTTCGAGCGCATCGCGGTTAAGCCCGGGTTCAGGTTCCTCGGCAACGTGGAGGTCGGCCGCGACCTCGCGCACGCGGATCTCGTGCGCCTCTACGACGCCGTCGTCTACGCCGTCGGCTCCCAGACCGATCGTCGCCTCGGCATTCCCGGCGAGGATCTCTCCGGGTCGTGGTCGTCGACCGAGTTCGTCGCCTGGTACAACGGCCACCCCGACTTCCAGGACAACGCGTTCGATCTGAACGCCGAGCGCGCGGTCGTGATCGGGAACGGCAACGTCGCTCTCGACGTCGCGCGCATGCTCGCGCTGACACCGGCGGAGCTCGCTCCCACGGACACAACCGAGCCGGCGATCGAGGCGATCGGCGCGTCGACGGTACGCGAGATCCTCGTCGTGGGCCGTCGAGGGCCCGCGCAGGCATCGTGGACGACGCAGGAGCTCAAGGAGATGGGCGAGCTCGCCGGTGCGGATGTCAGCGTCGATTCCGCCGACCTCGAGCTCGACGCTGCCGCCCAGGCCGCGCTCGAGCATGACACGAACACGCGCCGCAACATCGACGTCCTGCGCGAATTCGCAGAGCGTGAGGCCACGAGCAAGCCCATCACGCTTCGTTTCCTGTTTTTCCGTTCGCCGGTCGCGATTCACGGCGACGGGAAGGTTGAGGCGATCGAGCTCGTGCGCAACCGGCTCGAGGAGCAGGACGGCCGTCTCGTCGCAGTGCCGACCGACGAGCGCGAGATGATCGATTGCGGGCTGGTCTTCCGCAGCGTCGGCTATCGCGCGGTGGCACTGCCGGATCTTCCGTTCGACGAGCGACGCGGCACGATCCGCAACGAGGGCGGCCGTGTCGTCCACGACGACGACCGAGAGCAGGCCGCCG
>JBASRJ010000087.1:0-3442 GCA_049273785.1 Gaiellaceae bacterium
ACGTGTCGCGGACCTCGCGTGCCTTCTCCTTGAAGATCGCGCGGATCAGCTTTTCCTCCGCAGTCAGCTCGGTCTCGCCCTTCGGCGTCACCTTGCCGACGAGCAGGTCGCCGGAGCCGACCTCGGCTCCGATGCGCACGACACCGCGGTCGTCGAGGTCCTTCAGCGACTCCTCCGAGCGGTTCGGGATGTCGCGCGTGATCTCCTCGTCGCCCAGCTTCGTCGAGCGGGCGTCGATCTCGTACTCGTGGATGTGGATGGACGAAAGGACGTCCTCCTTCACGAGCCGCTCGCTGATGACGATCGCGTCCTCGAAGTTGTAGCCCTCGAACGGCATGAAGGCGACGAGCAGGTTCGCGCCGAGCGCGAGCTCGCCCTTGTCCGTCGAGCTGCCGTCCGCGAGCACCTGGTCACCGCTGACCGAATCGCCCAGCTTCACGATCGGCTTGTGATGGATCAGCGTGCCCTGGTTCGAGCGCATGAACTTCGTCAGCGGATAGTCGTCCCTGCCGTCCCTCGTCTCGACGACGATGTGGTCTGCGTCGACGTCGGCCACCGTGCCGGGACGTTGCGCGAGCACGACGTCGCCGGTGTCGATCGCAGCGCGGTACTCGAGGCCGGTGCCGACAATCGGTGCCTGCGTGATCATCAGCGGGACGGCCTGGCGCTGCATGTTCGCGCCCATCAGCGCGCGGTTCGCGTCGTTGTGCTCGAGGAACGGGATCAGCGCCGTCGCGACCGACACGATCTGCGCCGGCGCGACGTCCATGTAGTCCACGTCCTTCGGCGACGCCATCACGGCCTCGCCCTCGACCGAGCGGCAGAGCACCTGGTCCTGGACGAACTTGCCCGTCTTCTCGTCGATCCGCTCGGAGGACTGCGCGATCGTGAACTGCGCTTCCTCGGCGGCGTCGAGATAGATGATCTCGTCCGTCACCTTGCCGCCGACGACCTTGCGGTACGGCGTCTGGATGAACCCGAACTCCGACACGGTCGCCATCGATGCGAGCGAGCCGATCAGGCCGATGTTCGGGCCCTCCGGCGTCTCGATCGGACACATGCGGCCGTAGTGCGTCGGGTGTACGTCGCGCACCTCGATCGGTGCGCGCTCGCGCGTCAGGCCGCCGGCACCGAGGGCCGACAGGCGCCGACGGTGCGTGAGACCGGCGAGCGAGTTCGTCTGGTCCATGAACTGGGACAGCTGCGACGAGCCGAAGAACTCCTTCAGCGCGGCCACGACCGGACGGATGTTGATGATCGTCTGCGGCGTGATCGTGTCGACGTCCTCCGTCGTCATCCGCTCGCGCACCACGCGCTCCATGCGGTAGAGGCCGACGCGGAACGCTTCCTGGATCAGCTCGCCGACGGTGCGCAGCCGCCGGTTGCCGAAGTGCTCGTACTCGTCGAGCTCGGAGCGGATCGGGTCACGGTTGAGGACGATCGCGTCCGCCGCGTAATCCTTCGACTCCGGATCGACGCCGAGCCGCTCGGGCATGCGGACGAGCCGGCGGACGAGCGAGAGGATGTCCTCGGTCGTCAGGACGCGGGTGTCCTCGGGAACGTTGACCTCGAGCCGCTGGTTCAGCTTGTAGCGGCCGACCTTCGTCAGGTCGTAGCGCTTGGGATCGAAGAAGAGGGCCCGGAGGAGGTTGCGCGCGTTGTCGAGCGTCGGCGGCTCGCCGGGGCGCTGCTTCTTGAACACCTCGATCAGGGCTTCCTCCTCGCGCGTCGAGGGGTCCTTCTCGAGCGTGTTCACGATGTAGATCGAGTTGTCGAACAGCTTGAGGATTGCCTCGTTGTCCGACGTGTCGAGCTTGAAGCCCGTAGAGGGGTCCTCTGCGGGCAAAGCGCGGAGCAGCGTCGTGATCGGAAGCTTCCGCTTCCGGTCGATGCGCGCGTAGACGACGCCCTTCTTGTCGATCTCGAGCTCGAGCCACGAGCCACGCGAGGGCATCAGGTTCGCGGTGAAGACCTGCTTCGTCGGATCCTTGGGCTCCATCAGGTAGGCGCCCGGGGAGCGGACGAGCTGCGTCACGATGACGCGCTCGGTGCCGTTGATGATGAAGGTCCCCCAGTCGGTCATCATCGGGAAGTCGCCCATGAAGACCGTCTGCTCGCGGATCTCGCCCGTCTCCTTGTTGACGAAGCGGACCGTCATCGAGAGCGGGGCCTGGTAGGTCAGGTCCTTCTCGCGACACTCCTTGATCGAGAACTGGGGCTCCCCGAACTTGTAGGCGCCGAATTCGACGGCGAGGGTGCCGGTGTAATCCTCGATCGGCGAGATGTCGTCGATCGTTTCGCGCAGGCCCTCGTCCAGGAACCACTGGAACGAGGCCTTCTGGATGTCGATCAGGTTCGGTAGGTCGAGGACGTGCTTGAGGCGTGAAAAGCTTGTGCGCGCGCTAGGCGCAGCGACCTTGGTGGTCAAGTGGTGCAGCCTCCCTTAAGAGATACGGTGCGATCGAGAACGGCGAGGGGCAGAACGTGGACGACGGGGCGGAACGTGGACAGCGGACTACGGCGCAACCCGCCAGGGTACCGAAAAACCCCTTGTCCGCGCAAGGATACCCCTGCGGAATCCGCCGAAGTAGCCGCGGAAGTGTAGCGCAGAGCCTGGAGAAATGCCAGAGGCGCCAGGGGTGGCGCCTCTAGCGACGGTGCCGCGGGCCAGGGTGTGGGGGGCCGCAGCGCTGGTACCGGAGTAGATGCGGGGGCGGCGCCGAACCTGCGCGCCGCCCCCGAGAACCCCTCGTTCGAGTGAGCCGGGGCCTCTATTTGACCTCGACGGTGGCTCCCGCTTCCTCGAGCTGCGCCTTGATCGAGTCGGCCTCGTCCTGGGGGACACCTTCCTTGACCGCTTTCGGGGCCGAGTCGACGAGGTCCTTCGCCTCCTTCAGGCCGAGACCCGTGATCGCCCGGACGACCTTGATCACCTGGATCTTCTGCTGGCCCGCATTCGTGAGGACGACGTCGAACGCCGTTTTCTCCTCGGCGGCGGCACCGTCACCTGCCGCCGGGACGGCTCCCGGAGCAGCCATTGCGACGGGTGCCGCGGCGGTGATGCCCCACTCGTCCTCGATCTTCTTCTTCAGCTCGACGAGGTCGAGAACGGACATCTTCCCGAGCTCGTCGAACACATTGTCGACCGCGCTTGCAGCCATCGCTATTGCTCCTCCTCTGCTGTTTCTGGTTCCTCAGTGGCTTCTTCCGTTTGCGTCTCTTCAGCTTGTGCCTCGGTGTCGGTTGCCTCGGCCGTGGCGGCCGGATCCGATTCACCTTGTGGCTCCGTATCAGTTCGCTCCGGTGCAGGCGGCTCGCCTTCCACTCCACTGCCACCCAGTTGCTCGATGCGCGCGTCGAGCAGGCCGTACAGGTCCTGCAGCGGCGCGGTGAACAGCCCGACGATCGCCGTCAGCGGCGACGTGATCGCGCCGAGCACCTG
>JBASRJ010000101.1:0-11705 GCA_049273785.1 Gaiellaceae bacterium
ACGTCGACATCGTCGGCCTCGACCTGAAGGAGGACGTGATCGAGCGCTGCCGCGCCCTGGCGCACACGCTCGGCTACGAGGGGTTGCGCTTCGAGGTCGGCGACATCGCGCTGTTCGAGGGCGAGCCGGCCGACGTCGTCGTCTCGCTCCACGCGTGCGACACGGCGACGGACGCGGCGCTCGAACGCGCGGTGCGCTGGCGTTCCGAGGTGATCCTCGCCGTCCCGTGCTGCCAGCACGAGCTGTTCGGGCAGGTGCACGACGACGAGCTCGAGCCGCTGCTCTCCCACGGCATCCTGCGGGAGCGCTTCGCGGCGCTGGCGACGGACGCAGCCCGCGCTCAGCTCCTCGAGGTCGTCGGCTACGACGCGCAGGTGATCGAATTCGTCGACCTCGAGCACACGGCGAAGAACCTGCTCATCCGTGCCGTCCGCAAGCACGAGAGCGTGGACACCGCGGCGATGGAGCGGTATCGGACCTTCAAGGAGCGGCTGGGGATCGACCCGGCGCTCGAGCGCGCGCTCGCGGACGTGCTGCCGGGATGACGCGCATCGGAATCGCGCTCTTCGATGGGGCCGAAGAGCTCGACTGGGCCGGGCCGTGGGAGGTTCTCGCGGCCTGGGCTCAGCAGTGGCCGGACGACGGCGTCGAGGTCTTCACGCTCGCGCAGCGGGACGGCGAGATCACGTGCGCGAAGGGCCTGCGCGTGCTCGCGGATCGGACCTGGAACGAGACCGGCGACGTCGACGTCCTCGTCTATCCGGGCGGGCGCGGGACGCGTCCGCAGCTGGAGGACGACGACGTGCTCGGCTGGATCCGCGAGACGGCCGGGCGCGGCACGCTGATGACGAGCGTCTGCACGGGGTCGCTCGTGTATGCGGCCGCGGGACTGCTCGACGGCCGTCCGGCGACGACGCACTGGGGATCGCTGGAGCTTCTCGGACAGCTCGGTGACAGGATCGACGTCCGCCCCGACGACCGCTTCGTCGACAGCGGCGACGTGATCACCGCCGCCGGCGTCTCGGCGGGGATCGACATGGCGCTCCATCTGGTCGCGCGCCTGTACTCGAAGGAGCGCGCCCGCGATGTGCGCCGCTACATCCAGTACGACCCCGAGCCGCCCGTCTGAGGGCAGGACTACTCGCCGGCAGCCCGAAGCGCCGCCGTGCGCGGCTCGACGAGCGGTGACGGCGGCACGCGCACGAACCGCGCGATCCTCGCGGGGAGCCACCAGTTCCAGCGCCCGAACAGCGCCATCAGCGACGGCACGAGCAGCGCGCGGACGACCGTCACGTCCACGAAGATCGCAACCGCGAGACCGAAGCCGAACTGCTGCAGGCCGACGATCGAGCCTGCGACGAAGCCTGAGAAGGCCGCCACCATGATCAAGGCCGCCGCGGTGACGATCAACCCCGTGCGCTCGAGCCCGTACGACACCGCGCGCACGTTGTCGTGCTCCTCGTCCCAGGTCTCGCGCATACGCGAGACGAGGAAGACCTCGTAGTCCATCGACAGGCCGAAGAGCATGGCGAACAGGAAGATCGGGATCCACCCCTCGATCTGCGGGAACGAGTACAGCCCGGCGATCGAGTCGCCGACGCCCCAGCGAAAGACGACGACGAGCATCCCGTAGGCGGCGCCGACCGAGAGCAGGTTCAGAAGCACGGCCTTCAGCGGTAGGACGACCGAGCGGAACGCCCGCATCAGCAGCAGATACGTCAGGACGAGCACGGCGATCACGAGCCACGGGAAGGCGGCATACGACTTGTGCAGGAAGTCCACGCCCTGCGCGGGTCCGCCGCCGGCAAGCGCACGAACGCCGTCGGGAAATCCCGCGCCGGGAATGATCTTGTTGCGCAAGCGCGAGACGAAGGCCTGTGAGGGCGGGTCGCCGTACTCGTGGTGGCCGGCGACGATCATCTGCTCGTACCGGCCGCTCGAATCGACGAAGCGCCCCGTGAGGCCCGATTGCACGTACGCGACCTCGGGATCGGCGAGCACGCGGGCCTCGAGCCGCCGAACCGCGGCCTGAATCGAGGGATCGCGCACCGTCCGCCCCGCGCCGGCGTCGATGAGGATCTGCGAGGGCGACAGCGCCCCGGGACCCACGGCCGCACGTAATACGTTCAGGCCGCGCACGGCTTGCGGCGTCTGCGGGATCCCCTGAGCGGACCCGGGCGTGAGGTGCAATGCGAACGCGGGGATCGCGGCCGCAACCAGCAGCGCGACGCCCCCGATGAGGAAGGCGGTCGGCCTGCGCATGATCGCGCGAGCTAGCTGCGCCCAGAAGCCGTGTTCGACGTCCGGCCCGGCGAAATGGGGAATCGGCAGATGCTTCCTGCGCAGCCAGTCCGCCAGATGAGCCCGCGCAACGCCGCGGCGGCCGTAGAGGGAGAGCAGCACCGGTTGCAGCGTCACGGCCGCAGCCAGCGAAACGAGTGGAATCAAAAAACCGCCGACGCCCATCGAACGCATGAATGGGACGGGCATGAACAGCAGCAACGCGAGCCCGATCGCAACCGTCCCCCCGGAGAACACCACCGCGCGACCGGCGGTCGCCATCGTGCGGATGATCGCGTCGTCCTTCGAGCCGCCGTGGCCGAGCTCCTCGCGGAAGCGGTAGACGATCAGCAACGAGTAGTCGACCGCGATTCCGAGCCCGATCAGCTGCACGAGATTCGTGACGTACGTCGCCATCGTCAGGTAATGCGCGACGATGAAGACGATCCCGAGCGTCCCCGTGATCGACGCGGCCGCGAAGAGGAACGGGATCGTCGCCGCGAACGAGAGGCCGAACACCGCGATCAGCACGAGCAGTGCGATCGGCAGCGCGATGCCCTCTCCCTTCGCGAGGTCCTGCGAGAGGATCGGGTCGAGATCGTGCTCGATCGCAGGCTGCCCGCTGACGTACGCGTCGACCCCGGGCGGCGGGCGCACCCGGCGGAGGATGTCGTCGGTGTAGCCCTTGGCGTCCGCGAGGTTCAGGCCTGTGAGGATCGAGCCGTAGAACACACCTCCGGCCGCCGAGCGCAGGGCCGTCGCCTTCCCGCCGGGAACTGCGCGCGCGGCCTCGCGAATCGAGCGCTCGAGCGCGAGGGAGATCCCAGCCCGGCCCGCGCCCGGTCGGAGCTTGTAGACGATCAGAAACTCACCGTCCGAACGGTCGCCGAACCGCTGCTGGAGGACGGTCCGGACACGCTCGGAGTCGGTCCCCGGCACCGTGAACGTGTTCGAAAGCAGCGAGCTGATCTGAGAGGTCGCGTACCCGCCTGCGAGGATCACGGACAGCCAGACGGCCAGGATCGGCCAGCGGAAGCGCAGCACGAAACGGGTCCAGCGGGCCACGTCTCAACCCTAGCCAGCCTGGGTACCGTTAGACCCGTGGACAAGCGCCGGGATCTCGAAACCGCGGCCGAGGAGATCGAGCAGCTCTTTGCCGACCTCTGGCAGGTCTTCCCGTTCTCGCGAGGAGGCAGGCGCGGCTACCGCCCGGAGGTCGACTGCTTCCGCACGGAGGATCCAGCCGCGTTCACGGTGCTCGTCGAGCTCCCGGGCGTCGACCCCGAGCACGTGAAGATCGTCGCGGCACCTCGCGCCCTGATCGTCGCCGGGGAGCGCCGCCGGCCGCAGGACTGCGGCCACTACGAGCAGATGGAGATCGAGTACGGCCCGTTCCACCGGAAGGTGGTACTGACCGAGGACATCGATCCGGACGGCGCATCGGCGACCTACAGGCGAGGAATCCTGCAGGTGACGCTCCCGATCGCGCCGAAGCCCGCCCCGCGCGCGAGCGTGACGATCGAGGTCAGGACGACGGGACGATGACCGAGACGCTCACCGAAACGCAGGAGGACGTCCTCACCTTCCCGGCCACGCTGCCCGTTCTGCCGCTGAAGGACACGGTCGTCTTCCCCGACTCGATGACGCCGCTCGCGATCGGACAGGAGCGGTCGATCAAGCTCATCGAGGACGCCGTGTCGGGTGACCGCGCGATCGCGCTCGTAACCGTGCGGAATCCTGACGCGGATCCGCCCGGCTGGGACGACCTGTACGAGGTCGGAACGGCGGCCGTCGTCCACAAGATGATGCGCGTTCCCGACGGGACGCTGCGCATCCTCGTCACGGGCACACGGCGGATCCATCTCGACCGGCACGTGCAGACGGACCCGTATCTCGTCGGCGAGTTCACTGAGCTGCCCGACGTCCTCGCGCAGACGCGCGAGGTCGAGGCGCTCACCCGCAACGTCCAGTCCCTGTTCGCACGGGTCATCGGCCTCGTCCCATACCTACCGGAGGAGCTGCAGATCGCCGCCGCGAACGTCGATGATCCGAGTGCGCTCTCCAATCTCGTCGCCTCGACGCTCCGCCTGAAGACCGAGGAGAAGCAACACCTCCTCGAGCTGACGGACGTCGAAGCACGCCTGCGCGAGATCACGACGATCCTGAATCGCGAGCTCGAGGTGTTCGAGCTCGGCTCGAAGATCCAGTCTCAGGTGCAGGAGGAGATGGAGAAGGGGCAGCGCGAGTTCTATCTCCGCCAGCAGCTCAAGGCGATCCAGGACGAGCTCGGCGAGGGCGACTCGGAGCAGGCAGAGGTCAACGAGCTGCGCTCGCGCTTCGACGAGATGGACCTGCCGGAAGACGTTCGCAAGGCGGTCGACCGCGAGCTGGCGCGGCTCGAGAAGCTTCCCCCCGCGGCCGCGGAGTACGGCGTCATCCGCACCTACGTCGACTGGCTCGTGAGCCTCCCGTGGGGGAAGACGACCGAGGACAACCTCGACCTCGAGCACGCGCGACGCATCCTCGACGAGGACCACTACGACCTCGACAAGGTGAAGGAGCGGATCATCGAGTTCCTCGCCGTCGCCAAGCTTCGAAACCAGGTCAGCGGCCAGATCCTCTGCTTCGTCGGTCCGCCCGGTGTCGGGAAAACCTCGCTCGGACAGTCGATCGCGCGCGCGCTCGAGCGCAAGTTCCAGCGGCTGTCGGTGGGAGGCGTCCGCGACGAGGCGGAGATCCGCGGCCACCGCAGGACGTACATCGGCGCCATGCCCGGCACGATCATCCGCGCGATCCGCGACGCCGAGTCCCTGAACCCGGTGCTGCTGATCGACGAGATCGACAAGATGGGCGCGGACTTCCGCGGCGATCCCGCGAGCGCGATGCTCGAGGTACTCGACCCAGAGCAGAACAAGACGTTCCGCGATCACTACCTCGACCTGCCGTTCGACCTGTCGAAGGTGCTCTTCATCTGCACGGCGAACCAGATCGAGACCATCCCCCCCGCGTTGGTCGACCGCATGGACGTCATCCAGCTCTCGGGCTACACGGAGGACGAGAAGTTCTGGATCGCGCGCAAGTACCTCGTGCCGAAGCAGCTCGAACTCTCCGGGCTCGACCCGGATCGCGTCGCGATCTCCGACAACGCGCTCCGGGTCGTGATTCGCGAGTACACGCGCGAGGCCGGTGTCCGCAGCCTCGAGCGCCGGCTGGCGGACGTGTTCCGCAAGGCCGCGCGCCAGCTCGCGGAGGGAAAGAGCACCGCGAAGAAGCTCCGTATCGACGAGCGGCGCGTGCGCGCCTGGCTCGGCCCGCGCCGTTTTCAGGCGGACGTCAGAAAGCGGACGTCCGACCCCGGAGTCGCAACCGGGCTCGCCTTCACGCCGGTCGGCGGCGACATCCTGTTCATCGAGGCCACCGCGTATCCCGGCAAGGGCCGGCTGACGATCACCGGTCAGCTCGGCGAGGTGATGCAGGAGTCGGCGCAGGCCGCCGTCTCGTGGGTGCGCTCGCACGCGGAGCAGCTCGGGGTGGATCCGCAATGGTTCGCAGAGCACGATGTGCACATCCACGTTCCGGCCGGTGCGATCCCAAAGGACGGGCCGTCGGCGGGAATCACCATCGCGACGGCGATCGCGTCACTCGTCCTGGGGAAGCCCGTGAGCGAGGAAGTCGCCATGACCGGAGAGATCACGCTGACGGGCCAGGTGCTGCCGATCGGGGGCGTGCGCGAGAAGGTGCTAGCAGCCGAGCGCGCCGGGGTGAAGCGCGTGATCCTGCCGCGCGAGAACGAGCCCGACCTCGACGAGTTGCCCGCCGAGACGAAGCGCGAGCTCGACTTCGTCCTCGTCGACTCGATCGACGAGGTGCTCGGGGCTGCCCTTGACGGTCGGACCGCCGCGAGACCGGCGCCGGTCGCCGTCGGCGACGGCAAGCGAGCAGCTAGAGGCGGAGTCGCTGCGAGCAGCGCTCGCGCTCGGGCCCAAGACGCGGTGTAGAACGGCCGCACGGGCATAGCCCGTACGTCCTCCCGACGGCACCGCAAGCGGCGCCTCAGCTCAGCTTGAAGCTCGAGAGCAGCAGGTCGCAGGCGGCGGCCGACTTCGACTGCTCGTAGCGGCAGAGCAGGAGGTATTCCGTCTTCCCGCGCAGCACGAACGCAAGCGTCTCGACGACCTTTTTGCCGCTGAGGTCGTAGGCGATCTTGTACCGCCGCGCCTTTTGGCCGGCGATCGTCTCCGTCGCCGATTCGGTCACCGATCCCTGCTGCTGATGCGCGATCTGGTCGGCCGCCCGGTCGAGCTCCTTCATGACCTTGTTCCAGAGCTCCGGCCGAAAGGTGCGCAGGAGCGGGAAGCGCGAGACGGCGACCAACGCCAGGCTGTGCATTCCCTCGACCGCCTGGATCTGCCTGGCCGTCCGAACGACCTCCCAGGAGCTCGGCGTCGAGAAGGTGTAGCCGGTTCCCTGTACCATCTTCCGCCCCTCGCCGCCGCCCGCTCCGCACCCCGCCGCGGCCGCGGCTGCGAGCACGAGCGCCAGTTTGCAAGGATCTGACCGGGGTACGAACCGGTTCACACCAAGGGAAAGGACAGTTGAGAGATGACCAAGACGAAAGACAAGCTATTGGACAAGACGGGCAGCGCGCGGCCCTACGTCGAGCGGGCCCTGACGGATGAGGATCTGCGCCAGAACGTGCGGAATGCGTTCGAGTCCGCCCGCGGGGTCTACAACGAGCTGATCGGCGGCCGGGGCGCGATCCCGGTGGCGACGCGCGTTGCGACCGACAAGGACATCCAGGAGCGCCTGAAGGACGCGGTGGAGGAGCTTCGCCAGGCCGCCGACCGTGTGCAGGGCAAGAAGGACCACGGCGCGCGGAACACGATGCTGCTTCTGACCGGCATCGCGCTCGGCATCCTCTTCAACCCCGTCTCGGGCTCGCAAACGCGGAAGTGGCTGTCCGATCGCCTGTTCGGCACCGGCGACGACTTCACGTATCAGGGGGGCAACTCGGGCGGAGGTCCTAGCTCGAACTGAGCTGAGCTAGGGGCCGGCGGCAGTCGGCTGACCGGCCCCCGGCTTCTGCCGATGGACGCGCGCCGAGGCGGCCGCAGGGCTGCCTTCGCCGCGCACAGGCTGCAGAGTGCGCTGCAGCGACCCTGGATCTAGACCGTCGGCGCTCGAGATGTCCGTCGCGGAGATGAGGATCGCGCCCGACTTCGGTGCCGTGCCGATCGTCCCGCGCGGCGCCCACGCGTTCCCGCCCTCGAAGCTCACGTCCTGGAGGTGCTTCCACGCAGTCAGGTACGTGGTCGGATCGACCGCGCCGTCGTAGCCGAGCCCGAGCAGCCCGACGGGATGGATCTCGAAGTGCAGGTGGTACGGCGTTCCCTGCGCGTCGCCCGTGTTGCCGACGAACCCGATCACGTCGCCGGCATTCACCTTGTTGCCGTTCACGGCCGAGGGCGAGAACGCGGACAGGTGGGCGTAGTAGTAGAGGTTGCCGGCGCCGTCGCGGAGCCAGAGCCGGTTGCCGCCGACCGGATTCCAGCCGACGGAGAAGACGGTTCCCGATGCGCACGCGAGCAGGGGCGCACCGAGCGGCGCGAAGATGTCGTCGCCGTGGTGCCAACCGCCTGAGACGTCACCGCGGAACGCGCCGAACGTGTCGATGAACGACGACGGTCCGTAGACGGGAAAGACATGGCCGCCGGGAGTCTTCAGCGGCGGCGTGATCTTGGGCGGCTGGCGGATCGGCGGGAGCCCGAGCTTCGGCTCGGGCGCGGCCTTCTTCACCTTCGGGCCAGTCTTGCCCTTGCCCTTCTGTGCCGGCACGACCGGCTCGGGCGGCGCCGCCTCGGCCGCCACCTCTGCGTAGCCGACGAGAATCGACGTTCCCGCAGGGAGGCCGCCGTGGTCCGCGGTCAGATGGATGTCGAGCGCGGTGACGAAACCGTGGTAGCCCGTCGCCGTCGTGCCAGTCGCGCCGCTCTCGATCGTGCGCAGGCTTCCCCAATCGCCGAGGACGACGGTCGCACCGTCGGTCGAAGCCGGCTGCCCGAGCGCGACGAGATCCGTGACATACGTGCCGGTGATGTTCCCCGTCGCCGAACCCGGCTGCGCACTGGCGCTCGCGTGCGCGACGACGCTCGCCGCGGTGATCTCGCCGCCGAAGACGGAGACCGTGCTGACCTCGGCGGATGCAGACGCGGTCGCATTCGTTCCTGCGGCCGCGGAGACGCTCGCGTTCGCCGACCCGGTACTGACGAGTGGGTGGGTCGGGTCGCCGCCGTAGGAGAAGCCGCCGCTGAACTGCACCGCGTCGTGCGGGGCCGACACCGTCGGCGTCGCCCCTCCGGCCTGCCCGGGCACGATCACCTTGATCCCGTAGGCGCGCGCACTGGCCCCGCCCGAGGCCACCGCCTTCCACCCCGATGCGCCGGCGGACGCGCACGAAAGCAGGGTCAGAGCGAGGACGACGACGAGCGGCGCGCGCTTGGCCACGGGCACTGCATTATGCAATCCCACCGGGTCGGCGGCACCGGAGTCGTCCAGGCGCCCTGGCAGCATCGGCCGGGTGAGGTGGCCCGCGAGGAAGCCGGAGGTCGGCGACCAGAGCTTCTGGGGCCGCCCACGCGGATCGCGGTTCCCCCTCAGCGGCTCGTTCGTCGTGGACGGCCTCGCAGGAGCCGTCGGCGTCATCGTCGTCTTCACGATCGTCGGGCTCGCGGTGCTGTGGCCGCATGGGCATCTGGGCCGGAAAGGCTCCCTCGGGCCTGTCCGCACGCTCAGCGCCGTCGCGGAGCGGGTCGAGCGCGTCCCGTGCGCCCTCTCGGTGTCGCACGTCTGCCGCATCGTGCGCGTCAAGCTCCTCGACGGTCCGCAGAAGGGTCGCACGACGACGCTGACGACGATCGAGACGACCGGGACGCTGAACGTCTCGCAGGGCGACCGGATTCGCGTCTACAAGAACACGGTTCCCCCGGGGGCAGCGGGCGACAAGCGCTTCTCCCCGTACTCGTTCGCCGACTTCGACCGGCGCAACGCGATGCTCTGGCTGGCGGTCGGTTTCGTCGTCTTGCTGCTCGCGACCGGCCGGTTCCACGGGCTGCGTGCGCTCCTGGGTCTGGTCGCAAGCATGCTGATCGTCGTCGAGTTCGTCGTGCCGGCGATCCTGCACGGCTCCTCGCCTCTGCTGGTTGCGATCGTCGGCGCGTTCGCGGTGATGCTCGTGATGATGCCGCTGTCGTACGGGCTGGGCGCAAAGGCGATGGCGGCGTGGCTCGGGACGGCGGTCAGCCTGCTGCTGGCGGCGGGGCTCGCTGCGGGGTTCGCCGATCTGGCGCACCTGAGCGGAGCGTCATCGGACGAGAGCGTCTACCTGGCGGCGTCGCAGTCCCGGCTCTCTCTCCAGGGCCTCCTCGTGGCCGGCATGGTGATCGGCGCGCTCGGCGTGCTCGTCGACCTCACCGTGAGCCAGGCATCGACGGTGATCGCGCTGCGGCGCGTCAATCCGTCGCTCGGCTTCAAAGGGCTCTTCCAGGGCGCGCTGGAGGTCGGGCACGACCACATCGCCGCCACCGTGGCGACCCTGGTGTTCGCCTACGCCGGCGCCGCGCTGCCCGTGCTGCTGATCTTCAGCGTCGGGAACACGTCGTTCACGGATGCGGTCAACGGCGAAGCAGTCGCCGACGCGATCATCGCTGCGCTCGTGGGCTCGGTCGGGTTGATTGCGTCAATGCCGATCACGACGGCGCTCGCCGCGTTGCTCGCGCCACGTATGACCGATAAGCAGCTGCAGACCGCCGCGGCGGCCCACGTGCACTGACTGCTCAGGCGTCCTGGGCCAGCTGCCTGCGGGCGAAGTCCTTGAAGCGCTCCCGCGCTGCTTCGTCGGGCCCGAGCGGGCCCTCGTCCGCGTACTTCGGGTCGGACGCGATCTCCTCGGCGACCGCCCGCACCTCCTGCACGAGCGCTTCGCGATGCTTCGGGTCACGCAGGAGCGCCTCCACCCAGGTCTCGGATCCGTCGTAGGGCGGGAGGTCGTTGTCGAACAGGAGCTGGCCGAGCACGAGACCGACGCGGATGTACGCGAACGTCCGGAACGCGAGGATGCGATGCGGCGAGCCGACGAGCCGGTCGATCTCCGGGTCGTCCTGCTGGATCTGCCGCACGATGCTCCCGATCGGCTCGTCGACGAGCGGAAGCCAGATCTCCTCGGCGCCGGGCACCTGCACAGGATAGTTCGGGCTCAGTCGCGGCGTGAGGCCCGCCAGGCGATCTGCACCGCGACGAGGATGAGCAGCGCCGCGAAGAGCCGCCGCAGGGTCCGGTCGGCGAGCGACTCCGCGAGGAAGACGCCGCCCTGCGCCGTGGCCGCCGCGGCAACGCCGATCATCGCCGCGGCCTGCCAGCGGACGTTTCCGTAGCGCTGCTGACGCCACGTCCCCGCGACGACGGTCGGCAGGATGGCGAGCAGCGACGTTCCGGTGGCGTCGTGCTGCGACAAGCCGAGCGCGACGAGCGTCGGGACGAAGAGGATCCCCCCGCCGACGCCGAACATGCCGGCGAGCACGCCCGCGACGACCCCGAGCACGATCGCGAGCGCAATCGTCATTTGAGGAACATCCAGACGGCGGTGCCGAGGATGAACGCCGCGAAGAGGAGCTCGATCGTGCGGGTGCGCAGCCGTTGCTGCAACGTCGTGCCCCCGACTGCCCCCATGGCCGCCGGCAGGCCCACGAGGGCGGCGTACTTGACGCTCACGTCTCCGTGGAACGCGTAGGTGATCACGCCGGACAGCGCGGTGACGCCGATCGCCGCGAGCGAGGTGGCCGTGGCGCTGTGCGCGGTCCAGCGGCACAGGAGCAGGAGCAGCGGCACGATGACGATCCCGCCTCCGACCCCGAACAGCGCGCTGAAGAAGCCGGCGACGAGGCCGATGAGGACGAGCCGCACCGCCGTATCGTAAGCGGCATGGACCTCATCGCCCTGCTGGCCGAGCAGCCGGAGCGCACAGCGATCCTGCTCGACGTCGACGGTGCGCTCGCGCCGATCGTGCCGCGGCCCGAGGATGCGCGTGTCCCATCGGAGACGCAAGACGAGCTCCGCCGTCTCCACGGGCGCTATGCGCTGGTTGCCTGCATCAGCGGGCGCGCCGGCAAGGACGCGCAGCGCGTCGTCGGCGTGCCGGAGCTCGTCTACGTCGGCAACCACGGGCTCGAGCTCGATCCAGCTGCGGCAGCCTGGGCCGGGCGGTTGCAGCGCTTCCTCGTCGAGACGAACTGGCCGCGCACGGAGAACAAGCGCCTGTCGGCCGCGCTGCACTACCGCGATGCCGAGGACGAGGAGGTCGCGAAGGCCGCACTCGACGAGATCGCTGCGAGCGCCGAAGCCCAGGGATTCGTCGCCCGTTACGGGCGCAA
>JBASRJ010000121.1:0-4395 GCA_049273785.1 Gaiellaceae bacterium
GCGTCAACACATCGTGGCAGCTGACCAGCAAGACCGGCAATCCGTGCCTCGACGCCACAGGCGCCGCGCAAATCAACTACTACCTCTTGGGCTTCGACGCGCCTCCGGTCGGACACGTCCTGATCTCGAAGACGGCGACGCCGATCTCCACCTACGGCCCGGGCGCCACCACACCGCTGGCCCTGCAGCTCTACATGCCGTGCATCGGCAGCTCCGGCGACGGTCAGGTCGTTTCGTTCTCCGTCAACCTCACGGCGGCGGTGGCGTGATGAGAAGGGGCGCGTTCGTCCTGATCGCACTAACCGGGCTCTTGCTGTCCGCCGGCGTCGCGGCCGCCGACCGCGGTGTGGCGCTCGACCTCGGACGACTCGACGTGGCGCAAAAGCTGACACCGGGCGGCGGCTACCGCCTTCCGCCGCTCGGCGTCCGCAACCCCGGCGACGAGGTCACGAGCTACCGGATCGTCGTCTCGCACGTCGAGGGGCAGGACGGAAAGCCGATCCCCGCGGACTGGGTCCACGTGAAGCCGGCCGAGCTCACGTTGAAGCCGGGCAGGACGCAGAAGGTGCAGGCACGGCTGAACCTTCCGACCGGCGCCGACCCCGGTGACTACGAAGGGCTGCTCGCCGCCCAGATCGTCACGAAGGGCAAGGGCGCGCAGGTCGGCGCGGCCGCCGCGGCCAAGCTGACGTTCTCGGTCGAGGCCTCGACCTGGCTCGGCGCGCAGTGGTACCGGATCCGGACGTTCCTCTCCGGCCACGAGCCGTGGACGTGGCTGATCCCGGCGCTCCTCGCCACGGCGCTGCTCGGCCGGCAGCTGCGACGGCGCTTCTCGTTCCAGGTCGCGCGAAGGGCATGACTCGGATCCTCGCAACGGTGCTCGTCGCCCTTGCGGTCGTCACGGGCGCGCACGCGGCCGGGAGTGGATCCATTACCGGCAGCGTGACGGTAGCCCCGGTCGACCCGTTGACCGTGACGCTCACGCTCTCCTCGCCGAGCACGTCCGTGGGCGGCTCGGTCTCCGCAGCGGCGACGGTGCGCAATTCGGGCGGCGCGCCGCTCGCCAACGTCGTGGTTGTCCTCACGGCCGACCCGAACCTCACCGTCGCCGGCGGCGAGACGCGGCCGCTCGGCACCATTCCGGGGGGCGGGAGTGCGAGCGCGTCGTGGACGCTCTGCGCGCTCAGACCCGCGGGCTACGTCGTCGTCGTACGTGCGACGGCCGGCTCGTTCGGAGCGGACAGCCCTGCGCAGGTGCTCAACGTGTCCGCCGGATCCGGACAGTGCCCGAAGGACGCGTCCGCCACACTCCCTGCCGGCGGCACGCTCTCGACCGACCGCGAGGGAGACGGCGCGACTCCGGCGAGCCCGGTCGAGACGGCGGTGACGACGCCGGTCGCCGGCACCGTGACGATTCTCGAGCAGCCCGCGTCCTTCCCGTCCACCGGGTTCACGTTCCTCGGCCAGCAGGTGCTGATCAACGCACCGGTGGCTACGGCAGCGTTCCCGCTTCGCCTCGTATTCCGCCTCGAGGCGACGCTCATCGGGGCGAACGCGGCGACGCTTCAGGTCTTCCGCAACGGCGCGCAGGTTGCCGCCTGCACCGGCGCGGGCGCCACCCCCGATCCGTGTGTCAGCAGTCGGCGGACGCTCCCCGACGGCGACGTCGAGCTCGTCGTGTTCACGTCCGCAGCGAGTACGTGGACGTTCGGCACGCCGATCGTCAAGCGCGGCGGCGTGGCGGCGGCGCTGACGACGTCGAACCGCCACGTCGTGGCCCTGCTCGTCGCCTCGGACGGCACCAAGCTCGCCGGCGCACTGTCCTTCGACGCCTTCCGCTCGACCAAGGCGACGGCACTCAGCGTCTCCGGACGCACGGCGTGGTACGCCGGCTTCGGCACCGACGGCCGTCCGTTCCTCGTCTACGTGGAGGACAACGGCCTCAATGGTCGCGGCGACGTGTTCCGGCTGTGGATCGGCGGCGTCGAGCAAACGACCGACGGCAAGCTCGCCAAGGGCGACGTCGCGGTGACGTCATGACGCAACGAGAAGAGGAGGAGGACAATGAACAGGAAGCGTCTGCTGACCGCGGCGGCTGGGGCGCTGGTCGCCGCCGCGATCGCCGGCGGCGTCGCCTACGCGACGATCCCCGACGGCGGCAAGGTCTTCACGGCCTGCATGCTCAATAAGGTCGGGACGATCAGGCTGATCGATCCCTCACTCGGCAGCTCGTCGCTGATGGGGCACTGCACGTTCCTCGAGAGCCAGATTTCGTGGAACCAGCAAGGGGCACCGGGCCAAGACGGCAAGCCGGGCGTCAGCCCGACCGTCGCGCAGGTCGCCGCCGATGACAGTTCCCACTGCAACGGCGCCGGCGGTGCGGCGATCACGGACGCGGCGGGCACCACGGCGTACGTCTGCAACGGGACCAACGGCCGGGACGGCCAGTCCTTCTCCGGGAGCTTCACTAGCCCGAACGGCAACTACAGGATCGACGTCGCCGATACCGGGATCACGCTGAAGGGCCCCGGCAACGGCACCTCGATCACGGTGGACGCAAACGGGGCGACGATCAAGAGCGCCACGGCGGTCTCGGTCGAGGCAGCCACCGACGGGAGCTTCAAGTTCGGAAACTTGTTCGATCTCAGGGGCGGCGAAGGCCACATGACGTTCACGGGTCCGTTGAACCTCCACGCAAGCGTGATCAACGAGAACTGAACGACTGAGTTTTAGGGTCAGGTTTTGCAAAAGCGCAACCACGCGAATGCAAGACCTGACCCCCTAAGAACCAAGATCCGGAGCGCGAAGAACGGCGTCGCGCGGAGTGTGGCTCGGCCGAATAGCTGAGCGTCAGCTAGCGGCGCGCGAGTAGACCGAGGGACAGCCGGTTGACGAGTCGCCGCCGGCGGTCGTGCCGTGCGCGCTCGTCCTCGAGCCAGCGTTCGTAGCGCTCGATCGACGCGGCCAGGCGCCGCCGATCTTCGGCTGCGGCAGCCTTCTCGGCCTCCCAAGCAGCTCGTTCTTCAGGCGTCCATTTCCTCTTCGCCAAAATCCTCTCCAAGTGCGCGGAGAACAACATCAAGCTTAGCGTCGACGCGCATCACGATCCTCGCAAGATCCAGGAGAAGCTCACGATCGAGCGACCGTTCAGCGCGCCTGCGCCACACGTGCTGATCGTTCCCTTCTCTCGGCCATTCCACAAGTGGCCGTTCGGGCCGATACGGCGCCGAAACCGCATAATGCGCTCGTGCTGATCTTCATCATCGGCCTGATCGTCTGGGGCTTCGTCGTCGGCGGGCTCGCCCGGCTCGCGCTGCCCGGCCCTGATCCGATGCCTTGGTACACGACGATGGGCCTCGGGCTCGGCGGCTCGCTCGTCGGCGGCATCATCGCCCGCGTTCTCATCGGCACCGCCGGGGGCATCATCTCCGCCCTGCTCGGCGCGATCCTCCTCCTGTACCTGTACCGCCGGTTCGTCCAGGGCCGCGGGATCACGGGGCCCTCCGCGCATCGGCTGCCGTAGCCGTCCTATCGCAAACCTGCTATCTTCTGCCCATAGCAGGAATGCGATAGGGAGGTTTACAGGATGGCTCAGACAAACGGGCAGCCCCAGAACGGGTCCGGACGGTTCGACGACCGCGTCCGCGTCGCGCTCGTCGGCGTCGGGAACTGCGCCAACTCGCTGCTCCAGGGCGTTGAGTACTACAGGGACGCGCCGGACGACCAGTTCGTCCCCGGGCTCATGCACGTCAACCTCGGCGGCTACCACGTCCGCGACATCGAGTTCACGGCCGCGTTCGACGTCACGACTGACAAGGTTGGCAAGGACCTCTCCGACGCGATGTGGGCGCACCCGAACGACACGATCAAGTTTGCGGACGTCCCCAAGACCGGGATCAAGGTCTCGCGCGGGATGACGCACGACGGGCTCGGCAAGTACATCTCCGAGGTCGTCACGAAGGCATCCGGCGAGACGGACGACGTCGTCGGGATCCTGCGCGACACGAAGACCGACGTCGTCGTCAACTACCTCCCCGTCGGCTCCGAAGCCGCGACGAAGTGGTACACGGAGCAGGTGCTCGAGGCCGGTTGCGCGATGGTCAACTGCATGCCGATCTTCATCGCGCGCGAGCCGTACTGGCAGCGTCGCTTCGCCGACAAGGGTCTGCCGATCATCGGCGACGACATCAAGTCGCAGGTCGGCGCGACGATCACGCATCGCGTCCTTACCTCGCTGTTCCGCGAGCGCGGAGTGAAGCTCGACCGCACGATGCAGCTGAACGTCGGCGGCAACTCCGACTTCCTGAACATGCTGGAGCGCGAGCGCCTCGAGTCGAAGAAGATCTCGAAGACGAACGCGGTCACGTCGATGCTCGACTACGACATGGGCAAGGG
>JBASRJ010000128.1:0-5383 GCA_049273785.1 Gaiellaceae bacterium
GGGCGCGCTCGGCCGCTCGTTCGGCCTGGTCGCGGCAAACCGCGGGATCCGCACGACCGGGCCGTACCGCTTCGTTCGCCACCCGCTCTACGTGAGCTACTTCGTCACGTATGTCGGCTACGTGCTCGAGAACCCGACTCCATGGAATGCCGCCCTCTTGCTGACGGTGATCACCTTCCAGGTCGTGCGGATCGGAACGGAAGAGACGTGCCTGCGGGCCGATCCCGAGTACGCGCGCTACTGCGAGCGCGTCCGCTACCGCCTCATCCCCCATCTCTGGTGAACCGCCGCTCGCAGCGACTCGCTGCGGCGGTGCGGATCTTCCGCCCCATTCTCAGTCTGCGCCTCGCCACGTTGCTCGTCGTTGCGCTCTTCGTCTTCGGCGGTAGCGCGTCCGCAGAGCCGACGTGCACAGTGTCTGGAACGGAGGGCCGCGACGTGCTCGTCGGCTCGCCGGGCCCCGACGTCATCTGCGGTTTCGGCGGAGACGACCTCATCTCCGGGCTGGGCGGTGCCGACACACTGCTAGGTGGCGACGGCAAAGACATCATCGACGGGGGCCCCGGGAACGACAGGCTCGACGGCGGCCCCGGCAACGACATGATGGAAGGTGGCCCCGGCCGGGACGTCTTCCTCGGCGGTCCGGGCAACGACTACTTCCGCGCGTGGGACGGGCAACGCGACGTCCTCAACGGAGGCCCCGGCGTCGATAGCGCCGCGATCGACCGCTTCGACCGCACGATCTCCGTGGAGCGCCGATGAACGTCGTCCCGCACTGGCGCCGGCCGGCCGAGCCCGCGTACAGCGACGCGCTGGCGGAGACTCGCGCGGCGCTGGCGAGCACGTGCGACCGATTGGTCAACTGCAGCAGTAGTCGCCTGCCAGGCCGCGCGGTCGGTTCGCTGTGCGAGCTCCAGCGGGCCACGGATCATCTGGAGCTCGCGACCGCAGCTCCGCACGGGCGCGCACATCACGAATTGCTCGCAGCGCTCCACGAGCTTCAGGACGAGGTGGCGGACCTCGCGCGCTGCGGAGGCCCTTCCGAGGCGATCCTCCGCAGTCGAGGCCTCGAGCGCGCCCAGCGGGCGCTGACACGTCTCGCGTCTTAAGTCTTCACACCCGGCAGAGGGCCGGGCGCGGCGGGTACAGGTCGGCCGGCGCCGATCGCAGCGTGTAGACCACCTTGTCCAGGAGCTTCCCGTGGGTGTCGCGGAGAACCGCCGCCGTTGGAAGATCGTTGCCGAACGGCTTCCACGAGGACTTGACGATGTGAACGGAGTACGTCGCTCGGGGAAGCACCGCCTGACCGGGTCGCGGGCCTTTGATCGCCGCGACGACACAGAACTGGCGGTGCGTCTGCGAGATCCGCTGCACGGTGATGCGTTGGATCGTGACGCGGTAGCCGCTCGTCCGCGCCTGGACTCCGACCTCGACGAGAAAGAACCTGTTCAGGTTCACCGCGTCCAGCGCCCGCTGCTCGGCCTTCGTGAGTCCGGCGTAGGTAACCGAGGTCGCGTTCGGTACGACCCTTAGGAAGGGAGGTGCGACACCGAGGGCCGGCTGCGAGGACTCCCGGACGACGATCGAAAAGCGAACAGGACGACCGGTTGCGGCGCTTCCTGTCGCAGTCACGATCAAGCCAATCGCGACGGCGACCGCCCACGCCGGCCTAGGCATGACAGATGCTCGCGTTGCCGCTGTTCTTCCGATCGGGTCCGCTGCCATCCTTGCTGGCCGCGAGCAGCATGTCCTTCGTATTGCGCAGAACGAACGCCTGGGGGATCGCCCAGTGAAACTGGTCGATCCGGAACCGCCTGCTCGACAGTGTGACGACGTGCTGCGCGACAAACGGCTCGATCGTCACCGCTTCGCCCGGACCTGGTCGATCGATCTTGGCGACGATGCAGAACTGGCGCTTGGCTCGAGGGGCCTGCTGGAGCGTGACGCGCTTGATCGTGACTCCGTACCCGCTGCTCCTGCGAACGATCGTCACACCAATCAGGAAATGGGACGCCAGCTTGACGGCCTCGACCTTCGAGCGCTCGGTCGTATTGAGCATCCACGCGAAGGACTCGGCCTCTGCGGCCGTGGTAGCGACGTTCACCCACGTCGTTCCGACGACCGCCGTGAGCTTGGGGGGACGCGCGACCTGCACCACAGTCGAGAACGGCAAGACTTGAGGCCGTCTATGCGACTGAGCTCCTCCGTCAACCGGGAGGGCGGCGACGACCACGAGAGCGGCCAGGACGATGACTTCCCGGGCGTGTCTGGTCACCGATCCGCACCTCCGAATCCAGACCGAGTGCAGTATAGGTGCCCCCTGAGGGAAGCTTTCGGCCCTCGGTCGCCGTATCGTCCGTACATGGACGAGGCACAGCTGGTGGAGCTCGCCCGCGCCGGCGAAGAGGCGGCCGTGGACGAGCTGTTCGGCCGGGTCTGGCCGCTCGCATGGCACTGGGCCTACGGGGTCACGGGCGACCGGACGCTCGCCGACCACGTTGCGCAGGAGGCTGTCCTCCGTGCCTTCCGCTCGCTCGAGCGTTTCGACCCAGCGCGGCCGTTCCGTCCGTGGCTGAAGCGCATCACGGTCAATCTCGCGATCGACGAGCTGCGGCGTGAGCGGAAACAGGAGCGCGCGCGAGGCTGGATGACCGAGCTACGGATCGTCGCGCCGTTCGAGGACGAGCCCGAGCTCCTCGAGTCGCTCGTCGGGGCAGTTCGTGAGTTGCCTCCGCGCCAGCGGATCGTCGTCGTCCTGCACTACTGGCTCGACACGGGCGTCGAGGAGATCTCGTCCATCCTGGAGATTCCGGTCGGCACGGTCGTCTCCCGGCTCAGCCGTGCACGCGCCGCACTGCGGGGGCACTTGGAGGTGAGGCGTGTCTGACGATCTGGAGCGCCGACTGCCGGACGTGCCGGCGGCGTTTCCGCGCCCCGATCGAGAAGTGACGGAGAAGGCCCGCCGGCGCGTCCGATCCCTCGCCCGGCCGGGTCGTCCCGTTCGCAAGAGTCTCGCCGTCGTCGGCGCGCTGGTCCTGCTCGCATCCGCACTTGGCTTCTCGGCAGGTCACTGGCTCACTCCGAGCGGGACGGCGGCGACGTCGATCTCGCTCGACATCAAACCACGTGAGGTCGAAGCCTGGTTCGCGACGGTGAACGCCTACGGCGCCGTCGCCACGGGAGCCAGCGGGGAGACGGTGATCATCGAAGGCCGTGACTGCAGCGGCTATGCCTGGGGAACTGCAGCAAAGGTCGTAACCGGCAACAGCGGCACCTGGCTGGCAGAGCTCGGCGCGACGTCACTGACGACCTTCCGCGCGCGATGGAAGAACGGGACGAGCGAAACGGTCGTCGTGCGCGTCCACCCCCACGTTCAGCTCTTGGCGGATCCCGCGATCCATGGCCTTTTCTCCGTCAACATCGCAGCGAATGACTTCTTCGAAGGAAGGACTGGCGTCTTCGAGCGGAGGTCCGGAAACCGCTGGATCCGGGTCCGGTCGTTCACGATTCACCGCAGCAACAGCATGGGCGTGCCGTGGTCGAGGGCGCGCTTCCGCGCGACCGTTAAGGCAGGCACGTTTCTGCGAGCAGTGCTCCCGAAGGCCCAAGCTGGGCGCTGCTACCTGTCGGGAGTGAGCAACATCGTGCGCGTTTGAACGTCAAAGCAGGCATGGCGGCAGCGAGGGCGCAGATTGAGCGTTGCTCTCTGCCCCGCACAAGCACTACGGTTCCGGCATGAGGAGGGGCCTGCTCGTCGGGGTTCTCGCACTCGCGTTCGCTGTGCCGGCCGCGTCCGCGCCGCCGACGATCTCGATTCAGTCCAATAGGCGCGTGGTCGGCCCGAACCAGACCTTTGAATTGTCCGGAGCCGTCGCGAGCGGCAAGAGCGGCGAGGTGGTCGTCGTCGAGACGTTTGAATGCGGTGGGTACGGGATCTGGCAGAGCTACTGGAAGGTCGAAAGCGGCAACGGAGGTACATGGGTGGTGCCGAAGGCGGCGCTGGGCGTCACGTCGGACTTGCGCGCCCGCTGGCGCGGCGGCGTCAGCAACAAGATCACCGTGAAGGCGCATCCCTACATGCTGCTTCGACACGCGGGGCCGGGTCGCTACGACATCGGCGTCGGGGGAAACAGGTTCTTCGAGGGAACGCGCGGCGTAGTGGAGCGACTCACCGGTGCGAAGTGGGTGCGCGTCCGCGCCTTCACCCTCCATCGAGCGGGCGACGCGGGAACCGCGTGGTCGGCGGTTCGCGTAGCCGTGTCCGTCAAGCCGGGCACACCCCTACGCGCAGTGATCCCGAAGTCGCAGCTGGGACGCTGCTACCTGGCCGGTTACTCCAACACGATCACAGCATGAACGCCGCCTCAGCAACGGCCGACCGGTTGCTCGGCAACATCGAGCGCGTCGTGCACGGGAAGACCGACGAGATCAAGCTCGTTCTGTCGGCGCTCCTCTGCAACGGGCACGTGCTGCTGGAGGACGTGCCGGGGACCGCGAAGACGGTCCTCGCGCGCGCGATCGCGCAGTCGATCGAGCGGGCGACGACCGCGCGCGTCCAGTGCACCCCCGACCTGCAGCCAACGGACGTCACCGGCCTCTCCGTCTTCAACCCGAAGGAACGCGACTTCGAGTTTCGCCCGGGGCCCGTGTTCGCCAACGTCCTGCTCGTCGACGAGATCAACCGGGCGATGCCGAAGACGCAGTCCGCGCTGCTGGAGGCGATGGCGGAGTTCCAGGTCACCGCCGACGGCGTGACCCGCCATCTCCCCCGCCCCTTCCTCCTGATCGCGACGGAGAACCCGATCGAGCAGGAGGGAACGTTCCTGCTGCCGGAGGCGCAGCTCGACCGCTTCTTCGTCCGCACCGCGCTCGGCTATCCCGACGAGGACCAGGAGCTTCGGATCGTCGAGGAACAGGTGGGCGGCCATCCCCTCGGCGACCTCGGCCCCGCGATCTCGCTGGCCGAAGTCGAGGAGCTGCAACGCGCCGTGCAGGAGGTGTACGTCGACCCGTTGATCCGGCAATGGATCGTGCGGCTGGTGCGCGCGACCCGTGAGCTCGACGAGGTGGCGACCGGCAGCTCGGTGCGCGGCTCGCTCGCCCTCGACCGCGCGGTGCGCGCCTGGGCGCTGCTCGACGGACGCGAGTACGTCAACCCGGAGGACGTCGAGCGGCTGTTCATCCCCGTCTTGCTGCACCGGATCTTCTTCACGCCGAGCTTTCTCGCCGAGGCGCGCGATCTCGGCTGGCGCGTCGCGGGCGAGCGCTTCCGCGCTCGTTCTCTGTCGCTCGCGCCGCCGCCGGGACCAGACCTCGCGCGCGAGGCCCCGGCCGCGGCCACCGCGTGACCACCCAGGCGACCTTTCCTCTCATCCAGCACCGC
>JBASRJ010000130.1:0-14653 GCA_049273785.1 Gaiellaceae bacterium
CCGTCTGGACATCGATCCGGTCGAGCTCGAAGCCACGAGGGTGATCGAGTCGCCTCTGGTCACGCACCTCAGGTTTCGCGTGCCGAGAGGAGCACCGTTAGTCTGAGGACGTCGTGGCACTGAGGACCGCCGCCAAGCCGCCGGGCGAAAGCCTGACTGCGTACCGGATCGAATCGCTGCTCTCGGCGCGGCTCTTCCTCGGTCCCCGCCTCGCCGACGGGACGCTCTACTTCCTCTCGAGTCTCTCGGGCCGGCTCAGCCTGTACTCGATGGACCCAGCCGGCGGCGTCCCGCAACCGCTGCTTCCGCCGCAGATCGCGCTTCAGAACCCGGAGCTCTTGAGCGGGCTCTCGTTCTACGTCCTGCCCGAGCTCGGTCGAATCGTCGTCATGATCGACTGCGACGGGGACGAGAACTACCAGCCGTTCGTCATCCCCCTCGACGGCGGGTTCCCCGAGCCGTTCGCTGCCGACACGTTCCAGGCGTACCGCTCGCATCTGGCCGACATCGACTCTGTGACGGGGATCGCGTACTTCGTCGCCGAATCGCAAGAGGAGTCGATGATCTTCGGATTGCGCGCTGATCTCGGCAGCGGCGCCGTCGAGACGCTCGCGGAAAGTCGGTACGGAGCGGTCCCCGCTGCCTGGAGCCCCGACCATTCCCGCGTCGTCCTCTCCGACGAGTATCTGGTGGGCGACGTTCTGCTGTACGAGCGCGACGCAGCGGGCGAACGGCGCGTGCTCTATGGCACACCGCTCGAGGAACGTGAGGACGGACAGGACTACCCGCCCTCGGGCATCCGCTCCTCGCACGGCACTGCTAGCGGCACCGGGGTCTTGCTGGTTGCCAGCGTGTTCGACGACGCGGGCGCTCCGGCCTACCTCGACCTCGGCCGTCCCGGCGAGCTCGAGCCCGTCTCAGTCGAAGGGCTCGTCCACGACGGCGTCGGGGAGCTCGAGCGTCTCCAGCATCTCGAGCGCGACCGCTACGTCGTCCACTACAACATCGACGGCTGCTCGTGGGCGTACGACGCTCGCTTCGACGAAGACGCGCGCGTGCTGGCTCTCGAGCGGGTGATCGTCGGAGAGGGTGAGCTCGCCGGCGGTGTAGCGCACGGGCTCGACTACGACGTGGCGACCGATCGCTTCGCCGTCGCGTTCTGTACCGCGACGAACCCGACCCAGCTCTACGTCCTGGACGGGAAAGCAGGATCGGTTCCCGTGCGGAGGACAAGCGAGCGGGCGCTGGGCCTCGCCCCGGAGCTGCTCGCCCTGGGCGAGGATGCGTCCTTCGAGTCCCACGACGGCCTCCGCATCTCCGCACGCCTCTATCTCCCGTCGGAGGAGCTCGGCTACGAGGGACCTCGGCCCCTCGTCTATTACGTCCACGGGGGGCCGCAGGGCCAGGAGCGCCCGGACTTCGCATGGTTCTCGATGCCGCTGATCCAGATCCTGACGCTCGAGGGTTTCGCGGTCTTCGTCCCGAATGCGCGTGGGTCGAGCGGCTACGGCCTCGAGTACATGAAACGGGTCGATCGCGACTGGGGCGGACAGGACCGCCTCGACCATGTCTGGGCGATGACGGAGGTCCTGCCGAAGGACGAGCGGGTGGACGTTGCTCGAGCCGGTGTCGTCGGCCGCTCGTATGGCGGTTACATGACGCTGACGCTGGCCGGTCGGCACCCGGAGCTCTGGCGCGCGGCGGTGGACATGTTCGGTCCTTACGACCTCCTCACTTTCACGGAGCGCATCCCGGAGACATGGAAGCCGTATTTCGCGCTGGCGGTCGGAGATCCCGAGCACGACCGCGACTTCCTCGTCGAGCGCTCGCCGCGGACCTACATCGCAGACGTGTCGTGCCCGCTGCTCGTCATCCAAGGACAGAACGACCCGCGTGTCGTCGAGCCCGAGTCGCACGACCTCGTCGACGAACTGCGCCGGCTCGGGCGCGACGTCGAGTATCTCGTTTTCGAAGACGAGGGCCACGACGTCTTGAAGCTGCCGAACCGCGTGCGTTGCTACGACACGATCGTCGGCTTCTTCTCAGAGCACCTCACCGCCGTCTGACGAGCCGCTAGACCCCAGGCGCCGGCGCTGCCGACTGCGCAGCGCGTACGTACTGACCGGCCCCGTCGGTGGGAACTCGCTCGACGCCGGCCGCTGCGTAGGCCTCATCCTCGTCGAGCGTCTCGTGCTCGAGCAGCGCCTGCGCCAGCGAGTCGAGCTTGCCTCGGTTCTCCCCCAACAACGCAACCACCTCGTCGTATGACTCATCGACGATGCGGCGGACTTCCTCGTCGATCAGCTGCTGCGTGTGCTCGGAGACCTCCGAAGCGCCGGGGAGGAGCGGACCGCGACCATCGGTGGGGATGACGGCGATGGGACCGAGCGCGTCGCTCATCCCCCAGCGGCCGACCATCTGGCGGGCGATCTCCGTCAGCTGCTGAATGTCGGACTCGGCACCGGTGGTCGGCTCGCCGTAGACGAGCTCCTCGGCCGCGCGGCCGCCGAGCGCGACCTTGATCTTCGCCAGCAACTCGCGTTGCTGGTAGTTGAAGCGGTCGGCCTCGGGCGCCGAGAAGGTCACGCCGAGCGACAGCCCACGCGGGATGATCGAGATCTTGCGCACCGGATCGGCGCCGTCGGTGAGCATGCCGACGATCGCGTGCCCGCCCTCGTGGTATGCGGTTCGCCGCCTGTCCTCGGGGCTCATCATCACCTGCCGCTCCGCCCCGAGAACGATCCGCTCCAGCGCGTCCGTGAAGTCGGCCTCGGTGACGACGTCGCGTTGTCGTCGCGCCGCCAGCAGCGCCGCCTCGTTGACGAGGTTGGCCAGGTCGGCGCCCACCATCCCGGGAGTCGTTGCGGCGATCCGCCCGAGATCGACGTCCGGCCCAAGCGGCACCCCTCGTGCGTGGACTTTGAGGATCGCCTCGCGCCCAGAGCGGTCAGGCGGCTGCACCGCCACTCGCCGGTCGAACCGTCCGGGCCGCAGCAGCGCCTGGTCGAGTACCTCGGGGCGGTTCGTCGCGCCGATCACGATCACGCCGGTCGACGAGTCGAAGCCGTCCATCTCGGTCAGGATCTGGTTCAGCGTCTGCTCGCGCTCGTCGTTGCCGCCGCTGAATCCTGCGACTGCCGAGGTACGCGACCGGCCGACCGCATCGAGCTCGTCGATGAACACGATCGCGGGCGCTGCCTCCTTCGCCTGCGCGAACAGGTCGCGTACACGCGACGCGCCCACTCCGACGATCGCTTCGACGAACTCCGATGCCGCCATCGAGAAGAACGGGACGTCCGCTTCTCCGGCAACCGCTCGCGCCAGGAGCGTCTTCCCCGTCCCCGGCGGGCCGGACAGGAGCACGCCGTGCGGGATCCGCCCTCCCAACCGCCGGTACTTCTCGGGATTGCGCAAGAAGTCGACGACCTCCGTCAACTCGCCCTTCGCCTCGTCGATGCCGGCGACGTCAGCAAAGGTCACGCGGTCACCGGAGGGCTGGTAGCGGCGCGCTTTCGAACGGCCGAACGAGCCGAGCACGTTCTGAACATTGCCCGCGCGGCGCATGACCCAGAACAGGAGCCCGATGAACAGGATCGTCGGCCCGAATCCGAGCAGCACGTTCTCCCACCACGGTGCGCCGGTGTCCAACGGCTCCGCGTTCACGACCACGCCCCTGCTCTCGAGGAGCCGTGAGAGTGCATTGTTGTCCGCGAAGGCGGGAATCTCCGTTCGAAAACGCGTCGTCGGCTTCGAGCCGTCGTAACGCACTTTCTGTGTGAAGGTCCCCTGGATCGCGGTGCCCTTCGACATGATCTGGGCGACGTGCCCGTCGCTCACCTGCTGCAGGAAGAACGGGCTGTACGGGACACGCACCCGCGACGGAGCCTGCGTCGCACGCGAGCCGGCCCAGAAATTGAAGATCAGCAGCGCGACGGCGAACAGGACCCAGCGCATGCCGATGCGCGGACGCGGCGCGCTGGGCTTGGGCGAACCCCCCGGCGCCGGAGACCGCGGCGCCGGCTTGGCCTGCTTTGGATCCCCGCTCGTCGCGGCCAGGATCAGCTCCCTTCTGGACGGCTGCCTTCCTCGGGCCAATTGTGAAGCAAGCCGGCCTTGCTGGGAGCCCTGACGCTCAGCGCGCGGGCAGCTTGCGGAGCTGTGCGGCACCGCGGATCGCGACCCCGAGCTGACCTGCGCGGGCCGCGGCCTCGAGTGAGCGAAGCCGGTGGTCGATGCGCCTCGCGTCGGCGCGCCCGAGCGTGACTCGGTCCCGGATCCACGTGAGGGTGGCGACATCGCCGCGGACCGCGGCGGCATCGCCGGTCGCGGCATCGAGAATGAGCTCGCGCGCGTGGAGGTCGAAGCGGGCCCGGTCGATCTCGCTCGGCGCTCGGTAACTCAGCTGCAGGTCAAGGCCTGCCTCGGCAGCCGCGACGGCCGCTCGGCCCGCTGCGTTCACGCGACCTGCATGCACGGAGGTGACGGCTGCGTCGAGTGCGTCGGTCATCTGCGCAGCGAGTCGCGCCGGGACCTCGCCGGGCCGGATTGCAGCCCACGCGGTCTTCATGTCGTCGACGATCGCGAGCGCGGCGCGCCAGTTCCTCGATCGGGCTGCGTCGATGAGATGGTCGGCGCCCGTCGACACTGCCAGGAGCTCAGGTGGTGGTTGACCGGAGCGCGCATCGGCCGGAACGGCGAGCGCAGTCGCCTCGAATGTTCGCCCGGCACCGGAATGGAACTCGCCGTAGCCGGGGGCGAAGATCTTGTCCTCGAGTCGGGCCTCGTCCATGTGCAGCTCCCGGCCGACGAGCGCGCCCTTGATCGGACCGCTTGGGCCGCTGACCGTGACGCCGAGTCGCTCGACGGTGACTTCCTCGAAGACGAGACCGGGAATGTTCTCGGTTCGGTAGACGTCACCGATGCGCGGGTGGGCGGGCATGATCATTGCGGGCGGGCCATCCACTCCCGCACGCCACGTCCCCTCGGTTTCGGCGACGACACCATGCTCGTAGCTGTACGCGTCCTCACCGAGATACCAGACGGATCCGTCGTCCGCCTGGGCGTAGAGGTCGACCGCGACCTCGTAGATGCGCCCGTCGAGATAGGCGACGAACTGTGACCGAAGGGTCGCAATGTGCCGGCCCTTCCAGTCGACGGTCTTCGTGCCCGGAAGCAGCGTCGTCTCCGCGCGCCACGGTCTCCCGCCGAGTCTGCCGACCAGCACCGCCGAGCGCAGCGAGCCGATCGGGAACAGCGGGTTCGTGATGCTCGTGGGCTTGGAGTACGACGGCACGACGAGATCGACGCGCCGACTGGAAGGTGCGAGCCTGCGACGCGTCCGCAGGTTGAGCGCGTTCAGTGTCGGCTGGCTAATCGTCGCCGGTGAGTCGGTTTCGTCGGTAACCAGGATGGCTGCCAAGGTCGCGACGGAGGCGGCGGCAGCGATGAAGGCGAATCGTTTCACCACAACGGTCATGGCTCCCTGAGCGCGGCCTGCGCGCCCACGCGCGTGACCGCGAGCAGCGACGTGCCCAGCGCCACGATCGACGCGAGCACCATCAATACGACGAAGCCGGCGAGCGTCAACCCTGGAACCGTGGCGACCGGAGGAGGCAGTGTGAAGAAGAGGCCGAGGACACGTACGGCGAGCATGCCGAGGAGAAGTCCGAGCGGAAGACCGATCACGAGGCTCCCGACGACGGCCACGATGCCCTCCTGCGCGGGGCCGGTGACGATCTGAGTCGTATCGGCGCCGACCGCCTCGAGCACCGCGAACTCGCGGCGGCGCTCGAAGATCAAAAAGGCACCGAGCACGGCAACGCCGACGGCCGCGATCAGCGCCGCACCGACCGCCTCGATTCGCTTCAGGCCGCTCAGGTTGAGGGCTGTCAGGCTCCTCGGACCGATGTGCGTTTGCTGCGCAAGCGTCGTGACCGCGAACCGCTTGCGCACGTCCGCGCGCGCGCGCAAGTCGGCTGCCACCGCTGCGGGCGGCCGGCCGACAGCGTCACGAGCGAGGTAGAAGTCCGGGGGAGGTACGAGGTAGTACGGCAACGCAGCAGTTGACGTGACCAGCTCCGCCAAGGGGTTCGACGGCGGGAACGAGCGGAAGACGCCCGCGACATGGAGGTTGACGTTCCGGCTCTTGTCCTGATCGTCCGGAAAGAGCGTCGTGGGCACGTTGTCACCGACGCCGAGCGCGAGATCGGTCGCGAGCTCTTGCGCAATGAGCACTGCTGACGAATCCCGACGAAGTGCCGCGAGCCCGTCGCCAGAGATCATGCTCGGCGCGACGGTTGCCGTCTTCGAATACGAGCCGAGGTCGATCGCGAGAATGGTCTTGCGGTCGCTTCCCACCCGTGCGGGCACCTCACGCATGGGACTCGTGCTCGCGACGTCGTGTCCGACCGGCGGCAGCGGGTAGAGCGGATCGCCCGGCGTCAGTCGAAGATCCGCACCGAACGCCGCCGCCGCGTCCGCCCGCTTCGCACTTCCATACGTGGACACGAACGTCACGACCTCTGTGCCGAAAGCGACGGCCATCGCCCCGAGCAGCAGCGCCACACCGGTTCGAGCCGGACGACGGCCGAGCCAGCGCAAGCCGGCGCCGCGCCACGATGACAGCGGGCGGGCGCGTTCAGGCCGCGTCCAGCGTCTCGACGCGGCCAGTAAGAGCCGGACGGCCAGGAGGGTCACTCCGATCCACAGCGCGATCGGCGCCAGCAGCACGTAGAACGAGAGGCTCAGCGTCGATCCTTGCGACGCGGCGATCGGCGTCGGCCGCAAACCGCCCGACGCCAGATTGACGGCGAGGATCCCCACTCCGACGCCAATCGCGAACAGGTCGAGATAGGCGCGGAGCCAGAGCGGTCTCCATCCGCGCTCCAGCAGTCGCCGTTCGGACGTCACGGGCGAGCGCCGGCTGGCGCGGAGGAGCAGGAAGAGGCGCACTCCCGTCGTCGCAGCCCCGATCGCAACAGACGCCAGGATCACGACGGCAAGGCTCCCGCCGGATACGTTCCGCCACGCTGGTCTCCCCTCCACCGCGGTGACGGCAGCAACGCCGAACACGAGGCCGAGCCCGGAGCCGATGAGCCCCGCGACCCCGGCCTGGGTCGCGGCGAGCCGGGCGAGCTGCCCCTCGGTCGCGCCGCGAAGTCTCAGCAGCCCGTCCTCGCGGCGCTGCGCTTCGGCCAGCGCAGACTGCGCCGCCAGTCCGAGCGCCGCGGCGGCGAGCGCACCGGGTATCCCCAGCAGGAGGAAGAGGATCTTCGCGTTCGTGGCGTCCGTCGAGGCTTCCTGGAGAGGCTCGGCTGCATGGTCGGAGACCACGATCGACCCGGGCGCGGCTTGGCGCTCGAGCAAGTGCCGAAGGGCGTCCGACCACGCGACGGCGCGTCCGGGATCCGATGGGTAGGCGCGGTGATCGATCGCGACGTGCGCCTCGAGGCTGACGGGAGGAAGGTCCGTCAAGCCCGGGTTGAGCACGGGCGTCGCCGGCCCGAGCTTTGCGCGCAGAGCGGGAAGGAGCGTGCGCTCGAACGCGGCGAAGGGAACGACGATCGCACGCGGGACCAGCGCGACGTCGCCTTGCACTTCTCCGGTGGGGATCGCAAACCAGGTGGCGAGCGCGTGCCGCAGGTCGACCGTGCCGGCGGCAGGCAGCGTCAGCGGCGAGCGACCGCGGCCCGGCAGGTCGATTGTCACCCTGCGCGTCTTGGCGAAGGCGGGCGAGTAGTCCCGGAGCGTCTGATCCAGGAGCGCCCCGCCGCCCAGAGATCCCGTGACGACCCGGACCCACGGGTGGTGCGTGAGGTAGGAAGGATCGACGGCGAACAACCTGGCGGTTGCTCCCCCCGGGGCGTCGGGCGTGCGCACCACCACGTCCGCCGCGGCAAACCGATCAACGTGTGTCACCACCGGGATCGCCGCGAGCTGACGGCTCAGTGCGGCGATGTTCACGTTCAGCGATGCTGCCAGAGCGCGCTGCTCGAGCTGTACGGGCTCCAGCGCGACCCGCGTCATCGAGTTGACCGCTTGATCGACGAACAGGAGCGTGGCCGCAAGCATGGCGACGGGAAAGGCGACGCCAAGCGCGCCGAGCGCCGTTCGCCGCGGGGCGCGGCGCAAACTGTGTGCGAGGAGCCAGAGAGTCATTGCGCGCTGACGCGCCCCGAGTGCAGCTCCACGATCCGGTCGGCATGAGCGGCGACCGCCGGGTCGTGCGTGACGAGGACCACCGCGGCACCGCGCTCTGCTGCGGCGGCGAGGAGCAACTGCGTGACAGCCTGTCCCGTCGCCGAATCGAGGTTGCCGGTCGGCTCGTCGGCGAGGACGACCGCGGGGTCGGTGACGAGCGCCCGCGCGATCGCGACTCGCTGCTGCTGCCCACCGGAGAGCTGATCGGGGACCTTGACGGCCTCCGCAGAGAGCTCAACGCGCTCGAGCGCTTCGGCGACTCGGGCGGCGCGAGGCTCGGGCTCGACGCCCCCGAGCACGAGGGGAACCTCCACGTTCTCGGCCGCCGTCGCCTGCGGGAGCAGAGCCATCCCCTGGACGACGAAGCCGCAGTTCGACCGGCGAAAGCGGGCACGGTCCGAACCGGTCAACGACTGCCAGTCCGTCCCGACCACGCTGACTCTCCCCTCGTCCGGACGATCGAGCCCACCGAGCAGGAACAGCAAGGTGCTCTTCCCCGAGCCGCTCGGGCCGACGACCGCGACCACTTCCCCGCCGGCGACGCTCAGCGAGACGTGCTCGAGCGCCCGAACCGGATGCCCGTTGCCGGTGTGCACGAGCGTGACGTCGATCGCTTCCACGGCAGCTACGTCAGGTGGCATCGACGACCTCGCCGTCTCGCATCGTGAGACGCCGGTCCGCGCGCTCGGCCACCTGTGGGTTGTGCGTGACGGTGAGCACGGCTGCTCCCTCCGCACGCAGCCCGTCGAGCAGGTCGAGGACGCCGGCAGCGGTCGCTTCGTCCAGTTCGCCCGTGGGCTCGTCCGTGAGGAGCACCGACGGCCGCGCGGCAACCGCAACCGCGATCGCGACCCTCTGGGCTTCGCCGCCCGACAGCTGACCGACGCGATGACGGCGTCGCTCGACGAGCCCGACCTCGTGCAGCAGCTCGTCGACTCGGGATCGAACCTCGCCCGCAGGCCGCCCGTCGAGGCGCAGCGGGAGCTCCACGTTCCCGGCGACGTCGAGGAGCGGATGGAGGTTGTCGCGCTGAAGGACGAGACCGATCTTGCGCCTGCGCATTCGCGACCGCTCCGGCGCCGGCAGCCGCGTGATGTCCTGCCCGTCGATCATCACCGAGCCGCCACTCGGCTCCAGCAAGCCGGCGAGGACGTGAATCAGCGTGCTCTTCCCGCTGCCCGATGGGCCCATCAGGCTCGTCCACGACGCACGTTCGAGCAGCAGCTCCGCGCCGCGTAGTGCGACCGTCTCCACCTCGGTCTCGCGGTAGATCTGGTACAGCCCGCGGGCCTCGATCGCCGGACCGTGGGTCGGACCGCTCACTTCCTCGTCACTTGGCGAGCTCGGTGGTCTCGCTGTGCCCGCCGCCCTTCAAGACGGCGCGCACGAACCCGACACCCGGCGCGTACCACTTGCGTTCCCGCTTGCTGGGATCGAGCGGGTTCTTGTCGAGCGAGACGACCAGGTGCTGATACGTCCCTGCCGGCACGTGCGTCGTCGCGTTCACGCTGAGGATTCTCCCCTGGTCCATCGCGACTCCCGGCCGGTACTCCTGGCGGAAGGCGTCGCCAACCTTGGGGACGGCCGGCATCACGATCCCGGGCTGGGCTTTGTCGACGCCCGCCTCCCACGTTCCGGCGGTATTGGTCACGACGCCGTTCTGGTACTCGGCGGTGTCTTCGCCGAAATACCAGACGTTGCCGGCGGCGTCCTGGGAATACCAGTCCGTCGTCTTCTCGACGAGCGACTGGTTCTGCGTGACGACGTCCTTGATGACCGCGCAGCGAACGCCCATGACGATCTTCGTATCGTGCGTGACGGTGAACGTGTGCGAGGTCGGCACACCGTCGCGAATACCGCGGTAGTGGAGCGTCCTGCCGGGGACGAGCGGGAAGTACTTGTTCGTGATGTGGGCGGTGAACTTCGTGGGATCGATCTTCGGGTGGTAGTTGAGTGAGATCTGCAGCGACGTCGTCGGCGTCGTTGCGGGTGTCGTGCCGGCCGACGTCGTCGTCGCCTTCGGCGATGCGAGCTTCGATCCGCCCGACCCGCAGCCGGCGAGGATCGCACCTCCGAGCGCGACGATGACGATCACTGATGCAGTCCGAACCGGGCGCATGGCTCCTCCGTCCTCAGGTTTGGCCGCCCACGCTACGGGCCCAAGATGAACGAGCGATGACTGACGATGAGCACGCTGTCATCTCAGGTTCATCCAGAAAGGTGACAATTCCGCCGTGCGAGTGCTGATCGTCGAAGACGAGCTGCGGATGGCCGGCTTGATCCGGCGCGGCCTCACGAACGAGGGACTGGCTGCGGACGTTGCCGCCACCGGCGAGGACGCGCTCTGGATGGCCCACGCGCACGAGTACGACGCGATCGTGCTCGACGTCATGCTGCCCGGGCTCACCGGGTTCGATACGTGCCGGCGACTGCGCAAGGAGGGCGTCTGGGCGCCCGTGCTGATGCTGACGGCACGCGACTCCGTCGAGGACCGTGTCGCAGGTCTCGACACCGGCGCCGACGACTACCTCGTGAAGCCGTTCGCGTTCGCGGAGCTGCTCGCCCGCCTACGCGCGCTCGCGCGACGCGGCGAGCTGGAGCGGCCGAGCGTGCTCGAGGTCGGCGATCTCCGGCTCGACCCGGCGACGAGGGAAGTGTGGCGCGGCGCCGCTGAGATCAGCCTCTCGGCGAAAGAGTTCGCGCTGCTTGAGACGTTCATGCGCAGGCCCGGCGAGGTGTTGTCGCGCCTGCATCTCCTCGAGCATGCGTGGGACTTCACGTACGACAACCGCTCGAACGTCGTGGACGTGTACGTGCGTCGCCTTCGCCTGAAGATCGACGAGCCGTTCGGGCGCCGGACGCTTGAGACGATCCGCGGCGGCGGCTACAGGCTGCGCGCGGATCGGGAACGATGAGCCGCTGGTCGATACGCATCCGTGTCACCGCCGCCTTCGCGCTTGCGATGGCCGCGGTGCTCGCAGGCTCCGGCTGGTTCCTGTACGCCCGTCTGGGGTCGCACCTCCGGGTTGCGCTGGACCGTGAGCTGCAGGTGCGTGCCCAGGACCTCGCCGCGCTCGTGCATCAACCCCATGCCTCGCTCGCCAACGACAGCGGCGGCCGCTTCATCGAGCACGGCGAGAGCTTCGCGCAGCTCCTGGACCCGCAGGGCCGTGTCGTCGACGCAACTCCCCCACTCGGCACGGTCGCACTCCTTCGGCCGGCAGAGCTGGGAGCCGCCGGGCGCGGACCGATCTTCGCCGACCGTTCCACCGTTCCCGGCCTGGACGAAGCGTCGCGGCTGCTCGCAACGCCCGTTCGGCGGGGCGGGCGACAGTTGGTGCTCGTGGTCGGCGCGACCAAGCAGGACCGCGTCGAGACGCTCGCGAGCTTCCGCGACGAGCTCCTGATCGCCGGCCCGATCGCGCTCGTCCTCGCGTCGCTGGTCGGCTACCTGCTCGCTGGCCTGTCGCTCCGCCAGGTCGAGTCGATGCGCCGCCGCGCAGCCGCGATCTCTGCGGAGACACCCGGCGAGCGCCTGCCCGTGCCCCCGACCGGTGACGAGCTCGAACGGCTCGGCGAGACCCTGAACGCCATGCTCGGCCGCCTCGAGACCGCGCTCGAGCGCGAGCGGGACTTCGTCGCCGACGCCGGTCACGAGCTCCGCACGCCGCTGGCGCTCCTCCGCACGGAGCTCGAGCTCGCACTTCGACACGCGGACTCGCCCGAGGAGCTCAGGGAGGCGGTTCGCCGGTCCTCACGAGAGGTCGATCGGCTTGCCCAGCTCGCCGAGGACCTCCTGCTGATCGCGCGCTCCGATCGAGGAAAGCTCCCGTTGAACCTGGAGACGCTCGACGCCGTCGAGATCCTCGACACGGTTGCGAATCGCTTTCAGTGGCGCGCCGAAGAGGCGGACCGACCACTCGCGCGCGAGGCCGAACCGGGGACCCGGATTCGAGCCGACCGCCTCCGCCTCGAGCAGGCCCTCGCAAACCTGGTCGACAATGCTCTGCGCCACGGGGACGGCCGCATCCATCTCGGCCTGACCACTGCGAACGGCACCGTCGAGCTGCACGTCCGAGACGAAGGGCCCGGCTTCCCGCCGGAGTTCCTCGAACATGCCTTCGAGCGCTTCACGCGCCCCCGGCGCGGGCACAAAGGCTCGGGCAGCGGACTCGGGCTGTCGATCGTGCGCGCCGTCGCCGAAGCCCACGGCGGCCGGGCGCGCGCAGCGAATGCGCACGGCGGCGGAGCCGACGTCTGGCTCGTCCTGCCGCTACAGAGAAGCGGCGCTATGGACGCGCGCCAGGGCGCCAGCCCCCGATGAAGCCGAGCACGATCACGATCACGACGATCACGATCACGACCCAGAGCCAGCCCGCCGCTGCCAGGAACATCGTTCCTCCCTTCGCCTGTGTGAAAGCAATACCCGCAACCGGTTGATGCGAACCCCGTAGGGTGCGCCGCGTGATCGACGACGTGATCCGCTCACGCAGGACGCACAAGTCCTTCGGGCCCGAACCCGTGTCCTGCGCGGTGCTCGAAGAGTTGTTCGAGCTCGCACGCTGGGCACCGAACCACCATCGCACGAACCCGTGGCGCTTTCGCGTGCTCGGACCGCAGTCGCTCGATCGCCTGAAGGAGGCAGCAGGGCCGGCGGAGGCGCCGAAGCTCGAACGCGCGCCGACGCTCGTGCTCGCGTCGGCGGCCCTGAGCGGCGACCTGATCCAGGACGAGGAGGACGTCTGCGCAACGGCGTGCGCGATCTACGCCGTCCTGCTCGGTGCCCACGCACGCGGGCTGGCGAGCTACTGGCGCACGCCGCGCGTGCTCCGTACTCGCGCAGGACGCGAAGCGCTCGGCGTGCCGGAAGGAGAGCGCGTCCTCGGACTCGTCCATCTAGGGACGCGGAAGAGCGAGCCGCCGCCGCCCGAGCGGCCCCCGGTCGAATCCTTCGTGTCCCAGCTCCCGTAGGTACGCTGGCCCGCGTGACCGAAGCCGCCCGGGACGAGCGCGACATCGTCTGTCCGCACTGCAAGAAGCCATTCACAGGCGAGTTGCTGCCGGGTGCGGCTGAGCGGTACCGCGGCTTCAAGTGCCCGCACTGCAAGCTGTTCGTCCCCGCCGAGCGGGCCGCAGATCACAGCGGGTAGTCCCTCGTTCAAGGGATAGGCGGGGAGCGCCGATACGGCCTCTGTGGCCGTAGACGTCGCCGCTCCGCATGCCGAATCCGAGGCCGTTCCGAGCCCGCTCGTGCTCCAGCGGGCGGCGGCCGTGCCCGCCTGGGTCTGGCTCACCGGAATCGTGGTTGCGAGCTTCGGCGGGCGACTGCTCGCGGCGCTGGGCCGCGTCGCGCCGTTCTACCTCCCTGACGAGTACATCTATCCATCGCTCGCTCGTGGCTTCGCCGAGCATGGACGGCCGCTGATCCGCGGCGTCGGCGTCCACTTCCCCGCGTTGCTCGAGCCGCTCGTGACTGCGCCCGTCTGGCTCCTGACGAAGGATCCTCAGACCGCGTGGCGCCTGACGCAGTCGATGCACGCGCTGGAGGTCTCGCTCGCCGCCGTGCCCGCGTATCTCCTCGCGCGCCGCGTCGGGCTCGAGCGCTGGCTCGCGCTCGGAGTCGCGGCCCTCGCCGTCGCGGTGCCTGACGCGGTGTACGCCGGCTCGATGCTCGCCGATCCGCTCGCCTATCCGCTCTTGCTCGGTGAGCTCTGCGCAGGCGTGTCGATGATCGCGGAGTCGACTCGCCGCGCCCAGCTCGCGTTTGTCGCGCTGACGGCGCTGACCGTTGCGACGCGGATCCAGTATGCGGTCGTCCCGTTCGCGGTCCTGCTCGGCGCGCTGGCCGCGGATCGTTTTCGCGTGTTGACGACGATCAAGCGTCTGTGGCTCTCGCTCGTGCTGCTCGTCGTGCCGCCCGCTTTGCTGTTCGGCGTGCTCGGCAACGAGCGCGTCCTCGGGGTCTACGCGCACGGCCGGCACGTGCTGCGGCCGGTCGCAATTCTCCAATGGGTCGGACGCGATGCGATGCTGCTCGCCTACTCGTCAGGCTGGGTGATCGTTCCGGGCGCGCTCGTCGGGATCGCCTACGCGCTCGTGCGCCCGCGCACACGCGCCGAGATCGGCTTCGCCGTCACGACGCTCGCGCTCGCCGGCGCGCTGCTGGTCGAGGCTGCGCAGATTGCGGATACGGACTCGCAGCGGTTCCAGGAGCGCTACCTGTTCGTGCTCGTGCCTCTGCTGGCGATCGCCTTCGGCCTGTACGTCCGGCGCGGGCTGCCGCAGAAGCTTCCCGTAGCGCTCGTCGCCGCCGGGCTCCTGCTGCTCGCCGCGCGGATTCCGCTCTCCGGCTATGCGGCGGCACACAACAAGGACGACTCGCCGACGCTCTGGGCCGTGCTGCGACTCGAGTCGTTCACTTCGGTGGGCAACGGCTCCCTCACCGTCGCGCTGA
>JBASRJ010000133.1:0-7141 GCA_049273785.1 Gaiellaceae bacterium
GCACGTGCCGGCGCGAAGGTCGTCGTCAACGACCTCGGCGCGTCGCTGGCCGGTGAGGGCGCCGACACAGGCCCCGCGCACGACGTCGTACGGGAGATCGAAGCGCTCGGCGGCGAGGCGGTTCCGAACGGCGAGAACGTCGCGGACTTCGCCGGCGCGAAACGGATGATCGACGGCGCCGTCGCGGCGTTCGGCCGCCTCGACATCCTCGTCAACAACGCGGGGATCCTGCGTGACCGCATGCTCGTCAACATGGAGGAGCACGAGTGGGATGCGGTGATCGAGGTGCATCTGAAAGGCCACTTTGCGCCGACGCGGCATGCTGCAGCCCACTGGCGCGAGTGCTCGAAGGCGGGTGACCGGGTGGCCGCGCGCGTGATCAACACGTCTAGCCCGTCGGGCGTGTTCGGCAACGTCGGTCAGGTGAACTACGGCGCGGCGAAAGCCGGGATCGTCGGCTTCACGCTGATCGCCGCGCAGGAGCTCCAGCGGTACGGAGTGACGGTGAACGCGATCGCGCCGAACGCGCGCACACGCATGACCGAGGCCGCGTTCGGAGAGATCCCACCCCCCGAGGAAGGCTTCGACCCTGCGGACCCGGCGAACAACTCGCCGATCGTCGTTGCGCTCTGTGCCGACGAGGCCCAGGACATCACCGGCCAGGTGTTCTTCGTCTACGGCGGTGTGGTCAACATGCTCAGCGGCTGGGAAGCCGGCGAGCTGTTCGCAAGCGACGAACGCTGGGACCCGGACGCGTTGCTGCAGGAGCTCCGCGATCGCCTCCCCGGCGGGACGGCGCCGCCCGGAATGCTCGCCGCGATGCAGCAGGCGGGCGGACAGTCGATGCGCGAGCGATGAGAGGAACGATGAGATGACGACCACGCTGACGATCGAGGAGCTCGAGCAGTCGGGCGAGCGCGAGCTCGGGACGAGCGACTGGCACGAGATCACACAGGAACAGATCAACCTGTTCGCCGAGGCGACCGGCGACCACCAGTGGATCCACGTCGATCCCGATGCTGCCGCGAACGGCCCGTTCGGAACCACCGTCGCCCACGGATACCTGACCCTGTCGATGCTGCCGATGCTGCTCAGCGAGGTCGTGTCGGTCAGCGACGCCGTCATGGGCGTCAACTACGGGACGGAGAAGACTCGCTTCACGAGCCCTGTGCCGTCGGGCTCGCGCGTCCGCTTGCACGCGAAGCTGCTCCGCGCCGAGCGACGCGGGCCGAGCGTGGTCTGGCACGTCGGCGTCCAGGTCGAGGTCGAGGGCAAGGAGAAGCCTGCGCTCGTCGGCGAGGTCGTCTACATGGCAACCGGAGCCCCTGATGCTTAGTGGCTCCTTTCGAAATGACGCACGGGCCGCCCGGCCGCGCTGGGCGGCGCGTGGTCATTCCGAAATGAGCCCTGAAGCCGTGATCGTCGCGGCAACCAGAACTCCGATCGGTCGCGCGCACAAGGGCTCGCTCGTCGATGCGCGACCCGACGATCTCGTCGCGTTCGCCATCGACGCGGCTCTGAAGCAGGTTCCGCGGCTCGACCGCTCCGAGATCGCCGACGTCATGGTCGGCTGCGGATTCCCGCAGGAGAAGCAGGGCATGAACCTCGCGCGGCGCGCGGCCCTGCTCGCCGGGCTGCCGGAAACGGTCCCCGGCACGACCGTCAACCGGTTCTGCGCCTCGAGCCTGCAGACGATCCGCATGGCGTTCCACGCGATTCGCGCCGGTGAAGGCGACGCCTACGTCGCCGCGGGCGTCGAGTCGATCTCGCAAGTCGACGGGTACCCGAAAGATGCAGAGGAGCTCCATCCGAAGTTGTTCGGCGACGAGGCGCCGATCGCGAACGTCTACATCCCGATGGGCCTCACGGCGGAGAACGTCGCCGAGCGCTGGGACGTCTCCCGCGAGGACATGGATCGATTCGCGCAGCAGTCGCAGGAACGCGCGGTCGCCGCGCAGGAATCCGGGTTCTTCGAGCGGGAGATCACGGCGTGGGACGGCGTCGCCAAGGACGACGGGCCGCGACCCGAGTCGACGCTCGAGAAGCTGTCGCAGCTCGAGCCGGCATTCAAGCCGGGCGGCAAGGTGACGGCGGGAAACTCCTGTCCTTTGAACGACGGCGCGGCTGCGGTCGTCGTCATGAGCGACACGCGGGCCCGCGAGCTCGGGATCACGCCGCGCGCACGAATCATCGCGTCGTCCGTCTCGGGCGTCGCGCCCGAGATCATGGGCGTCGGTCCGATCGAAGCCGTGCGCAAGGCGCTGAAGCAGGCCGGGATGACGATCGACGACGTCGACGTGGTCGAGCTGAACGAGGCGTTCGCGGCCCAGGTGCTTCCCGTCTGCCGCGAGCTCGACGTCGACCCGTTCAGCGACAAGCTGAATCCGCACGGCGGCGCGATCGCGCTCGGCCATCCGTACGGAATGACCGGCGCCCGGATCATGAACACGCTGCTCAACGACCTGCAGACGCTCGACCGGGAGATCGGCCTCGAAACGATGTGCGTCGGCGGAGGCCAGGGAATGGCCATGGTCGTCGAGCGCCTGAGCTAGCCTCCCTCCATCGCGATCGCCGATCCCACCGAGGCCGCCGAATTCGCGGAATTGCGTGCCGAGTACCGCGCCTTCATGGAGGAGCACGTGTATCCGAACGAGGAGGCCCTCGGGCGCGAGGACGACGCCGCGCAGGAACTGATCGTTTATCTGCGCGAGCGTGCGAAGGCCGACGGCCTGTGGGCGCCGCACCTTCCGCCCGAGGCAGGTGGAACGGGACGCGGATTCCTCGCGTACGCGCACCTGAACGAAGAGATCGGCCGCGTGACCTGGGCGCAGTACGTCTTCAACTGCCAGGCGCCCGATGCAGGAAACGGCGAGATCCTGCACCTGTTCGGCACCGAGGAGCAGAAGCAGCGCTGGCTGAAGCCGCTCGTCGAAGGCGATGCCCGCTCGTTCTTCTCGATGACCGAGCCCGAGGTCTCGGGCGCCGATCCGACCAGTTTGCGGACAACCGCCGTGCTCGAGGGCGACGAATGGGTGATCAACGGACACAAGTGGTTCTCGTCCGGAGCGGAGGGCGCCGCCTTCGGGATCGTGATGGCGGTCACCGAGCCCGATGCCGAGCCTCGACGTCGCATGAGCCAGGTCATCGTTCCCGCCGACACACGGGGAATCCACGTCGAGCCGGTGCCGACGCTCGGGCATCGCGGCCGCGGCTGGACGACGCATTGCGAGGTGACGTACAGCGACGTGCGCGTGCCGGCCGAGAATCTCCTCGGCGAGCGCGGCGCGGGTTTCCTCATCGCGCAGAAGCGCCTCGGCCCCGGACGTATCCACCACGTCATGCGCTGGCTCGGGCAGATGCAGCGCGCGTTCGAGCTGATGTGCAAGCGCGCACTCGAGCGCGAGGCGTTCGGCGGCCCCCTGGCCGAGAAGCAAACGGTGCAGAACTGGATCGCGGATTCCGCCGCGGACATCCAGGCGTGCAGGTTGCTGACGCTCGATGCCGCGCACAAGATCGACGACGAGAGGGACGCGCGCGTCGAGATCTCGCTGATCAAGTTCTTCGCGGCCGACGCTCTCTCGCGCGTGATCGACCGCGCGGTCCAGGTGCACGGCGCGCTCGGCCTCACCGACCGCTCGCCACTCGGCCACATGTATCCGCAGGCCCGCGGAGCGCACATCTACGACGGCCCCGACGAGGTCCACCGGATGGTCGTCAGCCGCAGGATCCTCGAGGCCTTCGCGTCCGGCGAGGGCTGGCAGTTCAGCTAGGACGACGCGGGAGGCGGCGCGCCGACCCTCGCACCCGAAGCGTCACGCGGACCGGGAACGTTCGGGAAGCGGAACTGCAACGGCTCCCGGCCCGGCTGCACGGCCCAGACCTGACCCGTCTCCCCCCTCCGTGCCGCGATGAGCAAGGCATCCGCGATGTCCTCCGGCTTCAGCAACGGAAACCCCGCGTCCAGGAGACGTTCGCGCCCCTCCCCGATCATCGGCGTGTCGACGATTCCGGGAGCGACCGCGTTGATGCGGATGCCGCGCGCTTCCAGCTGCGGCGCAACGCTGCGAACGAAGCCGACAACCGCATGCTTCGTCAGCGTGTAGATCGGATCGTCGGGCAGCGCCGTCAGTCCCGCCAGTGATGCGGTCGCGACGATCGCGCTTCCTCGCTCCATCACGCGGGCCAGCCGTCGCACGCCGAACACGACGCCGTCCACGTTCGTGCCGAGGATCCGCCGGTACGCCTCGTCGGACAGCAGCGGCAGGTCGCTCTCGCCGGTCACGACCCCGGCGTTCAGACAGGCGAGCTCGACGGGTCCAACCGCGTCCCACGAGCGGGGATCCGAGACGTCGAACCCGTCTTCGAGGTCGAGTGACCGCACGTCGGCACCCTCGCGGCGCAAGAGGGCGACGATCGAAGCGCCGATACCGGACGCACCGCCTGTCACGAGTGCAGTGCGCGGGAACACCGAGGGATACTGCCGCATCCGCATCGCGATGACCATCCCGTTCACCGGCCTCCCGCTGCACGAGCTCGGGCCGCTGGTGCGCCGGATCGACGAAGCGGGCTACGACAGCGTCTGGTCTGCCGAGTCGACGGAGTTCGACGGCTTCACGCCTCTGGTCGTCGCGGCCGAGCACAGCACGCGATTGCGGTTGGCGACGGGCATCGTCAACGTCTACACGCGCGGCCCAGCCCTACTCGCGCAGTCCGCCGCGGCGGTTGCGAACGTCAGCAACGGCCGCTTCGTCCTCGGCCTGGGCGCGTCGTCGAACGTCATCGTCGAGCAATGGAACGGCATTCCCTTCCGCCGGCCGCTCGCGAAGGTGGAGGAAACAGTCACGTATCTGCGCACGGTCCTGGCCGGCGAGCGCGGTGCCGGCGGTTTCAAGCTCGTCTCGCCCCCCGACACGCCCGTGCCCATCGTCCTCGCGGCCCTTCGCGACCGGATGCTGGGCCTTGCCGCTCGGATCGCCGACGGCGCGTTCACGAACTTCCTCCCGCTGAGCCGCGCCGCCCAGGTCGTCGACGCGTTCGCCAGGCCCGAGAAGGAGCTCGCGTGCCGGTTCTTCTCGATTCACGGACCCGAGGAGGAGGCGCTCGAGACGGCCAAGCGGATCTTCGTCGCGTACGCGACCGTGCCGGTGTACGCGGAGTTCTTCCGTTGGCTCGGTTTCGGCACGCAGGTCGATCCCATTGTCGAGGCGTGGAACGGCGGTGATCGCAAACGCGCGCTCGAGCTGGCACCGGAAGCCCTCGTGCGCGAGATCTTCCTGCTCGGTCCGGTCGAGGCGCAGCGTGAGCGACTGGCCGAGTTCGCCGAAGCGGGAATCGACACCGCGGTCCTCGCGCTTTCGTGCGCGCCGACCGAGCTGACGGCGCTGATCGACGCGTTCGCGCCGAGTTAGGGGGCAGGCCCGCATGGACATCGTGGAGCTGGAGGCGGATGCACCGAATCTGACACGGCCGCCGCTGCTGATCCTCGAGACGGTTCGCGGGTTCCTCGACCAGCACGGGCTCGGCTCGGGCGCTCTGCGGGCCGAGCGAATCGGTGAAGGCGGCGGGTCGAACTTCTCGTTCCTGCTCGGGCGCGACGACGGTACGCAGCTCGTCCTTCGGCGTCCTCCCCGTCCCCCGCTTCCGCCGACCGCGCACGACGTCGTCCGAGAGTCCCGCCTCCAGCTCGCCCTGGCACCACTCGGGATCCGCGTGCCGAACATCCGCGCGGTGTGCGAGGACGATTCCCTGCTTGGCGTGCCCTTCTACGTCATGGACTACGTCGACGGGCACGTCGTCACCACCGAGCTTCCGCCGCCGCTCGACACCGACCGAGATGCGCGACGCCGGCTCGCCGATGACCTGGTCGACACGCTGGTCGAGATTCACGCCGCGGACGTGACGGTGCCGGGGCTCGCCGCGTTCGAGCGCCGCGGCAGCTACAACGAGCGCCAGGTTCGGCGCTTCTCGCAGCTGTGGGAGGTGAACCGGACACGCGAGTTGCCGACCGTCGTCGACGTGGGCCGGTGGCTCGCAGAGCATCTTCCCGAGCCTTTGCCATCGACCGTCGTGCACGGGGACTACCGGCTGGGAAACATGATCGTCGCGCGCGACCGGCCGGATCGAATCGCGGCGGTCCTCGATTGGGAGATGGGTGCGATCGGCGACCCACGCGCGGATGTCGGCTATCTCGTCGCGACGTACAGCGAGCCTGGAGGGCGCGAAAATCCACTCGGGACGTCGCCGGTCACTGCGGCCGACGGCTTCCTCACCCGCAGCGAGCTCGTCGAGCGGTACGCCGAGCGAAGCGGTCGCGACGTCGAGCCGCTCGCATGGTTCGAGGCGCTGGCTCTCTGGAAAGCGGCCGTCTTCTGCGAGGCGATCTACGGGCGCTACGTGCGCGGCGAGCTGACGGCCGACGACGACCGCGCGAGCCGGTTCGAGACGGGCGTCCCGCTCCTGGCTGAGACGGCCGCCTCAGTGATTGCTTGACCGCCAACCGCAGAGTCCCGGCGGCGTTGACTTGGAACGATCTGCGTGGTTGAGTTGCGTACATCCTGGCGACGTGGGTTGCTGCGGCACGTGCGCTAGCGCTAAGGAGAGGGAGCAGCCGTCATAGGCTTCATCGAGAAGGTGGTCGGTCGCCCGACCGCGGCAATGGCGGGTGGAGCTCGTCGTCCATCTCGCGCTCATCGCCGCGTCGTCGACGATCAGGATGGTGCCAAAACGCCTGTCGCGGCTCGTCATCTTCCGGAGTCCTTTTCTTGCGTCAAAGCAGCCGCTGGAACAGGGAGGAACTATGTGCGATGAAGGAAAGCGTTCGCCGTCGAAGCTCAAGCTCATGGGGTGCGCACTCGCCATGGTGTTCATGGCAGCCGGGCTCGGCATCAGCAGCGCCCGCGCAGAGGACGGCCCAGGTCCCGAGCCGGGTGTCCTCCAAGGGGCGTATCAAAGCCCGCCGGTCACGCCGGTCAAGCTGAACGTCGACCTGGCCACGCTTCCGCGGGCGGAGCCGGGGCCGTTCGTGCCGGGGAGACCCGCGGATGACGACCAGGGCGAGGAGAACCCCGAGGTCGGGACCCCCGGAGCTGCCGCGGTGGACGGCGGGGTGTTGCGCGTGACCGCGCAAATCGGGAAAGCGGCA
>JBASRJ010000137.1:0-12224 GCA_049273785.1 Gaiellaceae bacterium
GCCTCCGTGATGGACGATCCTCAGTCCAGCGGAACGATCGAGCAGCCCGTGATCCCGATGTTCATCGCACGTCCCTCGCTCTCGATTCTCTCCCTAGAGGAACCGCGGATGTCGAGGCCCTATTCCAGCGCGGGTGCGGCAGCTTCCGGTCGACGACTGACGAGGGACCAGGAGGAGGCTAGACGCGCCGCCCGTCGAGCCGGATCGTCCACGGGTCGATCGTGTCGACCCGGAGATGCGTCTCGCTCCACGGATCGCGCGCGAACGTGGCGCGAACGGCGTCATCCGACTCGGCCTCGACAACGTGCACCACGCGTTGCTCGTCGGCGAGCGGCCCGCCCAGGACCATGAAGCCCTCGTCCACGAGCCCGTCCATGAAAGCCGCGTGCGCGGGCCAGTCGGACTGCTCCTCCAGCGGGCGAGACGAGTCCCACTTAGGGCCGGAGCGGCGGATCACGACGAGAAACATCGCCACGCTCGCGTTCTACCAGGTCAGCCGCGCTCAGCTGCGAAGCGGGGGTTCCAGATGATCTCCCAGAGATGTCCATCGAGATCGCGGAAGTAGCCGGAGTAGATGCCCCACGGGCGTTCGCCCGTCTGGTCGGTACGCGTTGCACCGGCAGCCTCGGCCTGGGCGAGCACTGCGTCCACATCAGCCCGGCTGGCAACCAGGTAGCCAAGGCTGAACTCGCCCGTCTTCGGCGGTCCAAACGCGACATTCGCGTCCTTCGCCAGCTCCGTGCGTGGGTACAAGGCGAGAGTGAGCCCGCCTCGCAGCTGGAACATCGCCGCGGCCCCGCCGGGAGTCGTGTCGTCACCGATGAACTCGGTGCCGATCACACCCGGGGACTCCAGCCCCAGGCCGTCACGGTAGAACTCGAGCGCCCGCTCGAGATCGGTAACCGCCAGGGTGATCACATCGACGCGGGGTTCCAAGTCTTGCTGTTGCCGCCGATCTACTTTTGGGCCATGACCGAGGTGCCGTCCCAGTCGGCCGGCGGCGGATTCTCGATCAGCACTCCGCACTGATCGCGGTACAGAGCGGAGACCTTGTCGGCAGGATTCGCCTTCAGCGCCTGCTCGAACCACTCCCCCGCCCGGTCGAAGCTGGCCTCCCGGTAGCGCACGAGCCCTTCGTTGAACGCGCCTACCGCCTCCATCAGGTTGGGGAAGGAGTCCGCGTCGTGGTAGTCGAGGCACTCGAAGATCGCGACCGGCTTGGTCTTGCCCTTCACGATCACCTTGTCGACCTCGCGCACGCGGTAGACGCCCTTCAGCTTCGCCTGGGTGTGCTCGGAGAAGAGGATCCGCGCTCCGTAGTGCTTGCAGGCGCTCTCCAGGCGCGAAGCGAGGTTCACGCCGTCCCCGATGATCGTGTAGTCCATCCGTTTCGGGCTACCGATGTTGCCGGCGACGACGAAGCCGGTGTTGAGGCCGACGCCCATGTCGAGGGTGGGCTCGCCGCGCTGCTCGCGCTCGCCGTTCCACTCCCAGAGGCTGCGGATCATCGCAATCGCGGCACGGAGCGCGCGATCCTCGTCGTCCTCGCCCGGCACGGGTAGCCCGAAGACCGCCATGATCGCGTCGCCGATGAACTTGTCGAGCATCCCGCCCTGCTGCGAGATGCAGTCGACCATGCGCGCGAAGTAGTCGTTGAGCAGCGTCACGGTCGGTTGAGCCCCCAGCTGCTCCGCCAGGGTGGTGAAGCTACGGATGTCGGAGAAGAGGACGGTCGCGACAGACTCGTTGCCGCCCAGGACCTCCTCCTGCGAGCCCGCGGCCAGCAGCCGGTCGGCGAGATCGGGATCCATGTAGCGGGCAAGCGTCGACTTGACGCGCTTCTCGTTCGAGATGTCCTCGATCATGACGAGGGTGCCGAGTTGGGCGTCGTCGCTGGAGAGCAGCGGCAAGACCGTGACGTTGGCCGACACCGTGTCCCCGTCGACCGCGAGCTCGGCATCCATCGCGAGATCGGTGGTGCGCGCCTGGGCGACGTGACGGATCCGCTCGACCAGCCAGGTGCTGCCGCGGAAGACCTCCTCCGTCGGCTGCCCCACCAGCTCCTCCTCCGTGCGGCGCAGAATCCGGGTCCCCGCTGCGTTGCACGTGTTGGCGCGTCCCTCCTCGTCGAACGTGATCACACCGTTCGACATGCTCTCGAGCATGGCGGCGTTGTAGTTCTTCATCGCCTGGACGTCCGAGAAGAGCTTCGCGTTCTCGAGTGCGCTCGCGATCTGAGCCGTGAACGCTCTCAGCCGGCTCTCGTCCTCCGCCGTGAACGGGCCGCCGCGTTTGTTCAAAGACTGCGTGACGCCGATCGTCCTGCCGTCCTTGTTGAAGATGGGGACGCAAAGGAGGCAGCGCGTGAAGTAGCCGCTCTGCCTGTCGAAGGCCGGATTGAAGCGCAGGTCGGCGTAGGCGTGAGGGATGCGGATCGATTGCCCGGACGTGAAGGCCGCGCCCGCGATCCCGAGGTGGTTCGGAAAGCGGATCTCCCTGAGCTCCAGCTTGTCGACGACGTAGCTGACCAGCTCACCGGTCTTCTCGTCGTTCAGGAACAGCGTCGTCCGGTCGCAGTTCAGCATGCGCGTCGCCTCCGACACGACGCGGGAGAGCAGGGTCGTCAGCTCGAGCTCCGAGGTCAGATCCGAGACCAGGTTCAGGAAGTCGACCTCGCGCTGGCGCTCGCGTGACGTCCGCTCGAGCCGCTGGAAGGCCTCGAGCGTGATTGCACACTGCGACGTCATGCCCTCGAGCATCGCGAGGTCGCTCGTGTCGAAGGAGCCGCCGACCTTGTTCAGCATCTCTGCGACCCCGATCGTCTCTCCCTTTGCGTTCTTGATCGGGGCGCAGACCAGCGACTTCGTCGTGTAGCCCGTCTGCTCGTCGACGTCGCGGTGGAAGCGGGGATCTGCGTAGACGTCGTGGACGATCTCACCGACGCCGCTGTGGAACACGGCGCCGGCGATGCCGAGGTCGTCCATGAGCCGGATCTGTCGCGACCCGAGGCCCGTGGAGATGTATGTGTAGAGCTCGCCCGTCTCCTTGTCGTGCAGAAAGATCGAACCGCGGTCGGCGGCGATCTCCTGAATTGCCGCCTGGAGCAGGGTGTCGATGACGGCGTCGAGGGAGTCGAGCGCCGCAACCCGGCGCGAGAGCGAGGCGAGCATCTGCAGCTGCCGAAGCTGCTCGAGCTGCTCGGTGTACGCGGTCTCCACGCTTGCCGTGTCGCTCATCGCCGCTTCTCTTCCAACTCGCCGCGTATGGCTTGGATCGTGGCCTGCAGCTGTCTGGCTTCATCGGCCGCCTCCAGCTTCTGCTGCTGCAGCACCTCTCCGTGCCGCTGCTGCTGATCCTCCAGCTCCTGCCGTAACGCCGCGATCATCGCCTTGAGCTGCTCGGCCTCCGCCGATGCTTGCGCGGCTACGGCCTGTACGCGGTCGTCAGCCTCCCGCTGGGCGAGCTCGAGCGTCTCGCGCATGGCGACCACCGTGGCCTCGAGGTCGCGGATCTGCCGATCGCGCTCGTTCTCAGTGGTCCGATCCTCTTCGGACGAGGCGAATGACACGCAACAACCCTACTTCGGGAGCTGCGGAGGCGACCAGGTTTCACGGCGTCGCCGGGGACGCTCACCCGCCGCTGATCGCGGCGATGACGTCGACGCGGGAGCCCAGCTGGAGCGGCGTGTCGAGTGTCGCCCGCTCACGGTCGACGTAGACGTGGATGTGACCGCGGAGCAGCGGCCCCGGTTCGCACAGCCGGTCGCGCAGGCCCGGCCAATCCCGGTCCAGCCGCTCGATCGCTTCCCGGACGGTTGCCGCGTTGACGTCGACCTGGCGCGGCAGGCCGGCGAAGAGCGGCGTCAGCGTCCCGGGCAGATGCAGGTCGGCCATCAGTCGATCTGTGCGACCTCGACCGACGAGATCGCCGGCAGGTAGTTCGCGATCTCGCTCCAGCTGTCTCCCTCGTCGGTGCTCGCGAAGAGCTGGCCCGTGCTCGTGCCGAAGTAGAGGCCGGGCACGTCGTACGAGTCGATCGCCATCGCCTCGCGCAGCACGCCGACGTACGCGTCGCGCTGAGGCAGACCGCGGTCGAGCCGGTGCCAGGTCTCCCCTGCGTCGCGCGTCCGCCAAACAGCCGCGTGCCCGTCAGGCATGCAGCGCCCGTGGCCGGGGTCGAGCGGGACGACGTAAAAGGTGTCCCGGTCGTGAGGATGCGTCGCCGCGGCGAAGCCGAACTCGGTCGGCAGTCCCTCGGTGATCTCCACCCACGTGTGGCCGCCGTCGTCGCTCCGGTGCATGCCGACGTGGTTCTGCTGGAACATTCGGTCATCGTCGGCGGGCGAGCGCACAAACTTGTGGACGCAGAAGCCGACGTCCTCGTGCGGGCGCGGCCAGTCCGCGCGCAGCCCCTTGTTGCGCGGGGCCCACGACATGCCGTCGTCGGCGGTCTCGAACAAGCCAATTCCCTGCACGATCGCCCAGAAGCGCGACGGCTCCTCGCCGTCGAACATCAGCGCGGAGATGCCGAGATGGCCCGGCGGCTGGTTCGCGGGATCGTCCCAGCCGTCGCTGCCGGGTTCACCCGCAAGCGTCGAAAGCAGCGACCAGCTCGCGCCGCCGTCGCGGCTCTCGAAGATCCCCGGCGCTTCCACGCCGACGAGCACACGCCCGTTGTTCACCGCGAGCGTCGAGACCTTCGACAGCTTCCGGCCGGCGTCGGCGTCATATGCCAGGCCTTCGCTCGAGAGCGTCCACGTCTCCCCGAGGTCGGGGCTCTTCCAGACGGCCGAGCCGTGCCACTCGCTCGCCGCCGCCGCGTAGATCGCGCCGGTCGACGGATCGTGGACCGCGTGGTACACCGGCCAGCCCTCGCAGAATGGCCCGCGCAGCGCCCAGTCGCGCCGGTCGCCGTCGCTCTCCAGCAGAAAACACCCTTTGCGCGTGCCGACTAGCACCATCGTCCGTGGCATGGCGTCTCACCTCCGGGTCGAGATCCCTAGACACTTATCAGACGGCGCCGGCCCGGAAAACTCATCGGCGACCAACGTGGCAGAGTGGTCCGGTGGCGCCGATGGCCGACCTCGACGCGCTCGCGCTGTCGATGCCGCAGACCACGAAGGAGGCGTCCGACGACGGGCGGCCGTCGTACCTGGTTCACGGCAAGCTGTTTTGCTGCCATCGCAGCCGCCGGCGTGACGCGATCGATCCGCAGACCGGTGAGCAGCTCGACGACGTCGTGATGTTCCGCGTCGGCGACCTCGGGCTCAAGGAGCTCATGCTCGCCGACGATCGCACTCATCGGCCGGTCGCAGGCGTGGCCCGCCGTCCCAGGACGACGAGCCCCGACGCAAACGTGACGCCGACGAGGATGAGTACGAGACCGACCAGCTTGGCTCCCGTCACCGGCTCGCCCAGGATCGTTGCCCCGTAGAGGAGCGCGAAGCCCGGGAGCAGGTAGTTGACGAGCATCGTGCGAGCGGGGCCGTGCTCGGCGATCAGCCGGTTCACGATCAGCGTGGCAACCCCGGTTCCGACGATGCCGAGCACCGCGACACTGGCCAAGGGCTTCCACCCGACCGAATCGGGCAGCCTCGCGAGCGCGAACGGAAGCATCGCCACCGCACCGGCGAGCACCGAGGCCGTGGCGAGCTCGAGCCCTCCGACGACGAGACTCCGCTGGACGAAGAGGCTCGAGGCGGCATAACAGACCGAGGCGAGCACGACCGCAAGCGCCCCGGTAACCGCCCACCAGCCGCCGTTGGGATGGACGCCGGCGACGACACCGACGCCTGCGAGACCCACCGCGAGACCGACGACGCGGAGCCCGCTCGAGCGCTCACTCGCCGCGAACCGGAGCGCCAACAGGGCGACGAAGATGGGCACCGACGAATTCGCGATCGCAGCAACGCCGGAGTCGACGTGCGTCTCACCCCACGAGATCAGCAGGAACGGGAGCGCCATCCCGATCGTGCCGACGAACGCGCCGGGAGCGAGCGCTGGGCGTACTGCGGGCAGGCCGCGCCGGGCGGCGGCGAACGACACGAGAACCGCGCCTGCGAGCAGCAACCGCAACTCGACCAACGCGGCCGGCGAGAAGTCCCGGACCCCCACCTTGATGAACATGTACGACGAGCCCCAGATGGCCGAGAGCAGCAACAGCGACGGCAGGTAGGAGCGCTTCACCAGGCAGACGCTACCGCTCGTCAGACGGTTCCCCAGCGCTAGCGAAGTCGTCGCACCCATACGGGTGCGGGCACGCTCGACTCCGCTGCGTAGCGGAGAACCGCCAAGCGCACACGGCCCTGGACCCCTCAGCGATCGCCGGCCGCGGCCAGGCGCTCGGCGATGCGGTCGAAGAAGCCTGACCACCCTTGCCCGGCGCGCTCGTACACCTCGGCCGGCAGACCTCCGCGCTGCTGGAAGAGCATCTCGGTCCGGCCGTCCCCGAGGTCGGTCAGGACCACGGTGACGAGCTCGTAGGCGTCGCCCGGCTGATCGGAGAGCGTGAAGACGAGCCGCTCGGGCTCGACCACCTCGCGGTACTCGCCCTTCCAGTGGATCTCGCGCCGCCCGGGCTCGGCGAACATCGTCAGGCGCCACGAGCCCCCGGTTCTGACGTCCATCGAAACCGTCGGCAGCGGCACCTCGGACTGGCTGCCGCCGAACCAGTCCGCGAAGCGCTCGGGCTCCGTCCATTCCCTCCACACGCGCTCGCGCGGCGCCTCGAAGACGCGCGTGATCGTGATCCCCGGCTGCTCAGCCATCCTGGCGTCCCTTGTCGCTCGCTTGCATGCGCTCGTCGAGGCGGTCGAAGCTGCCCTGCCAGAAGCGACGGTAGTTCTCGAGCCAGTCGACAGCCTCCTTCAGCGGCGCCCCCTGCAGACGCGAGGGCCGAAGCTGCGCCGAGCGGCCGCGCGTGATCAGTCCGGCGCGCTCGAGCACCTTGAGGTGCTTGGAGACGGCCTGAACGCTGATCGGAAACGGCTCCGCCAGCTCGTTCACCGTGGCGTCACCCTCCGCGAGCCGCACCAGGATCGCGCGCCGAGTTGGGTCGGCGAGGGCTGCGAACGTGCTCGTGAGCTCGTCGACTGCCATCTTAATCACCTGATTGGTTTATCAACTGTCAAGTTGATTATGGTACCGGGGGATTCGGTCAACGCAAAGGAGGATCACGTGGGAAGGATCGTCGTAACGGAGTTCGTCTCGCTGGACGGCGTCATCGAGTCCCCGGGCGGAGGCGAGGACTACAGGCACGGAGGCTGGAGCTTCGAGATCAGCCGCGGAGACGAGGGCGACAGGTTCAAGCTCGACGAAACCCGATCGTCCTCGGCTCTGCTGCTCGGGCGCGTGACCTACGAGGGGTTTGCCGCCGCCTGGCCGTCCAGGGAAGGCGAGTTCGCCGACAAGTTCAACACGATGCCCAAGTACGTCGTCTCCTCGACCCTGAACGAGCCGGAGTGGAACAACTCGACCGTGCTGAAGGGCGACGTCGCAAAGGCGGTCGCAAAGCTGAAGGAGGAGCAGGACGGTGACATCGTGGTCCACGGGAGCGCCCGGCTCGTGCAAACACTGATCGAGCACGACCTCGTCGACGAGTTCCGGCTGATGGTGTTCCCGGTCGTGCTGGGAAGCGGAAAGCGCCTCTTCGGCGAGGCGAGCGACAAGAAGCCGTTGCGGCTCGTCGACTCGCAGACGGTCGGCGACGGCGTCGCCATCCTCATCTACGAGCCTGAGAAGCCGTGACCGTGCTGCAGCGGTTCGCTTTTTAGGGCAGCGCGACGTATTGGCCGAGGAACGCCCGCGAAGCAGGCGTGTCGAGCCTGACGGCCGCACCCATCGCCGCACAGGCGTTATCGCCCTGTGTGCCGATGGAGGTGACGAGGTTGCTCTTCCCGAGGAAGAACGGGGCTCCAGAGTCGCCCACGCATCCCGGGGCGGCGCTCGCGTCGAACCGCACCCAGCCCGGGGTGAGCGAGAGGAATCTCGCGATCCCGAACCTTCGCGTGCCCGCTGAGCTCGGGTCGGGCATGGGTCGCCCACCGCCGTTCGAGGCTCCGACCAGCCTGGTGACGCCGTAACCGACGAGGGTGAAGGCCTCGTTCCGCAGCCCTGGCGGCGCCAGGTCCGCGAGCTGGCCCTCCGTCGGCAGCGCGGCGGGAGCGATCCCCGCGATGGGCGTGTTGAACACGATGACGCCCATATCGCCGGAATCGTTCTGCCTTCGCGTGAAGGCCGGGTTGATCTGGACGGTGCCCGTGTAGAACGTGTCGCTGTCGCTGAAGACCGGGTCGAAGCTGACCCTCGCCGTGGTAACGCCCCGCGACAGGAGAAAGCCGGCGCAGTGGCCCGCGGTGAGGAAGACGGTCGGAGAGATCAACGTGCCGGAACAGGGAAACGGGAATCCGATCGGACGCATGTCGACCACACCGACGTTGGGATGCCCGTTTCCATCAGCCTGGCCGCCGATGATCCCGGCGGCCGGTGCGATTGCAACCAGCCCAACAGCCGCAACGAACAAGCACAGACAGCGCTTCATGGCCTACCTCCCCAAATTGGCGCGGGAGAGAATGGCGCCGAGCCCCCTGTTCACGATGTGACTCGGAGGCGACCAGCTCGCCTCCTCTCTCCCCTCTGTCCTGCAGCATCCTCCTTGCCCCCGTCGAGTGTCAAGAACGCGGGCTGGCTCCGGCGGCCGCGTAACGCGGATCGTGGTGGCTCGCCAGCTGCAGGAGCAAGGCGTGCAACGCTTCTCGCTGCTCGGCATCGAGCGGCGCGAAGAATTCGTCGTCGACGCTCCTGGCGATCGACCGAAGGCGGTTCAAGGTTCGCGTTCCCTCGGGAGTCAGGCTGACGAGGTGCCGGCGGCGGTCGCTCGGGTCGCGCCGACGCTCGATCAGGCCGCGTTCCTCGAGCTCGTCGAGCAGTCCGACCAGGTGGCTGCGGTCGTAGCCGAGCGCGTCCGCGATCATCGCCTGCGTCTCAGGCGGCTCCTCGTCGAGTAGGGCGAGCACGGCGTAGTGGTAGGGGGTCAGGCCCGTCGTTTCGTACGCCGCCAGTGCGCGCTCCTTGGCTACCCAGCCAAGGCGCTTGAGCAGGTGCGAGGTGCTCGAGCGCAGCGCCTTCGGAGGGCGCACCAGAGGCGGTTTCAGGGGCAGCTGGGGGTCTGAGAGGGTCATCGGGAATAAGTGTAGCCTGCCCTAGCGTTGTTATTGGCTATCGTGGCAAATACCAACGATCAAGGGAGTCTACAAATGACAGTTGCCTCGATCGACCTCCAGCGCGACGACAGGCGCTGGGGCGCTCTCGCGCTGATCGTCGCTGCGCAATTCATGGTCATCCTCGACGTCGCGATCGTGAACGTTGCGCTGCCCTCGATCAAGTCCGATCTTCATTTCTCGCAGGCGAACCTGCAGTGGGTGATCACGGCATACGCGATCCTCTTCGGCGGTGCGCTGCTGCTCGGCGGCCGGCTCGCCGACCTCCTCGGCCGGCGGCGCCTGTTCGTCACAGGGCTTGCGGTCTTCGTCGGCAGCTCGCTCCTCTCCGGTCTCGCCTGGTCGGAAGGCTCACTGATCGCGTTCCGCGCCCTGCAGGGCCTCGGCGGAGCGCTGCTCGCGCCCGCCGCGCTCTCGATCCTGATGACGACCTTCCCTGAGGGCCGCGAGCGCAACACCGCGCTCGGCATCTGGGGCGCGGCATCGGGAAGCGGAGGTGCAGCCGGTGTCCTCCTCGGCGGACTGCTGACCTCCTATCTCAACTGGTCCTGGATCTTCTTCATCAATATTCCCGTGGGCGCCGTCGTCATCGCGCTGGCGCCCTGGCTGCTGCGCGAGAGCCGCGTCGAGACGGCACAACGCCGCTTCGACTTCGCCGGTGCCGCCTCCATCACCTCGGGTCTGATGCTGCTCGTCTACGCGATGACCCGCGCCACGCAGCAGGGCTGGGGCAGCAACTCGACGATCGGGCTGCTGGCCGGATCCGCGCTCCTGATCCTCGCGTTCATCCTGATCGAGCTCCGCTCGCAGGCGCCTCTGCTGCCGTTGCGGATGTTTCGCCTGCGCACGCTGGCGGCTGCGAATGCAGCCGGAGTAGTGGTCGCCGCGGTCGGCTTCTCGATGTTCTTCCTGCTGACGCTCTACCTGCAGGAGGTCCTCCACTACTCCGCGATCCAGACGGGCGTCGCCTTCATCACGATCACGCTGACGATCGTTGTCTTCTCCAACGTCGCGCAGACGCTCGTGACTCGGCTGGGCGCACGCCGCGTGCTCACGACCGGGCTGCTCCTCGCTGCTGCCGCGCTTGCGCTCCTCGCGCGGCTGCCCGCGCACGGACACTACTTCTGGAACGTCTTTCCGGCCTTGCTGCTCGGCGGCATGGGCATGGCTCTCTCCTTCGTCCCGATGACGATCGCGGGACTGACCGGCGTCGAGCGCGCGGACGCAGGCGTCGCCTCCGGGCTCATCAACACCAGTCGCCAGATTGGCGGCGCGGTCGGGCTCGCCGCCGTCAGCACGATCGCCACGACCTACACGGGCCACTACGCAGGCAGCCACGCGGGGACGACGACCCTGAGCGGCAGCGCCCTGACGCACGGCTTCGACGTCACCTTCTCAGTGCTGACTGCTCTGGCGATCGTCGGCGCGCTGGTCGCCGCGATCTTCATCGAGCCGCAGCGACGAATCACGGAAGTCGAGCCGCAGTATGACGAGGTCATCGCGCCGGTCGAGGAAGCGGCGTGATGGCCGGCCAGAACGGCTTCGACGGCGACGGCGCCAGACTCGTCAGTCGCGAGATCGACGACTTGCTCCTGCAGGTGCGCGGGCTGGTCCTCGTCCGCCCGATCCTCGGCAAGCGCGGAGCGACCGACCACGAGCTCGACGCGCACGCAAACGAGCTCGAGCGTCTACGGCGGCGACTCGCCGATCTGATCCGAGGACAACGATCGTGAGACACTCTGCGGTCAACGTTGCGTCGAGTCAGGAGACAAGCTGATGGTCTCAACAGGCACGCCGGTCGTTTTCGTCCACGGTCTCTGGCTGCACGCCGACTCGTGGGGCGCATGGGTCGACCGCTTCCGCGAAGAGGGGTACGCGCCGAGTGCGCCGGGCTGGCCCGGTGACGCGGACACGATCGAGGAAGCGCGGAAGCAACCGGAGCGCGTCGCCGGTCACGGCATCGACGACGTCGTCGACCACTACGCCCGGATCATCGGCTCGCTCGCCGCCAAGCCGGTCGTCATCGGCCATTCCTTCGGGGGCTTGATCGTCCAGCGGTTGCTGGGGCAAGACCTCGCCGCTGCGGGGGTGGCGATCGACCCTGCACCGATCAAAGGGATCGTGTTCCTCCCGCCGTCGGCGCTGCGGGTCGCCTCGATTGCGTTGAAGAACCCGGGCAACAAGAAACGGGCGGTCGCGCTGACGGCCGAGCAGTTCCGCTACGGCTTCGGCAATGCGATCTCGGCCGAAGAGTCCAACGCGCTGTACGAACGCTGGGCGATCCCTTCGCCGGGGAAGCCGTTGTTCGAGGCGGCTTTCGCCAATCTCGCTCCAGGGTCACCGGCCAAGGTCAACACCGGCAACGCGACGCGGGGGCCGCTGCTGATCACCGGCGGCGGCAGGGACCACACCGTCCCCGCAGCGATTAGCAAAGCGACCGTCAGGCGGTATCGCAAGTCACCCGCGGTGACCGACTACAAGGAGTTCCCCGACCGGGGCCACTCACTGACCGTGGATAGCGGCTGGCGCGAGGTTGCAGACACCGTGCTGACCTGGCTCAAAGAACACTGAGACAGAGAGGCGGGCACGGAACGATGGCGAGGCTGACGTTGGACATCACGATGTCGCTCGACGGCTTCATCGCCGGGCCGAACCAGACGCTCGAACAGCCGCTGGGCGAAGGCGGTGAACGATTGCACGAGTGGCTCACACGGCTAGCGAGCTTTCGCGAGGGCCACGGCCTCTCCGGCGGCGAGACGAACGGCGATACCGAGGTCATGGAGCGACTCTCGTTCAGCAGTACGTCAAGGCAGGCTTGCTCGACGAGATGCAGATCCACGTGGCTCCCGTGCTGCTCGGCGGTGGCGTCTCACTCTTCGACCGTCTGGACATCGATCCGGTCGAGCTCGAAGCCACGAGGGTGATCGAGTCGCCTCTGGTCACGCACCTCAGGTTTCGCGTGCCGAGAGGAGCACCGTTAGTCTGAGGACGTCGTGGCACTGAGGAC
>JBASRJ010000138.1:0-1546 GCA_049273785.1 Gaiellaceae bacterium
GTATGGAGAACCGAGGTGATGCCGACGCGGGCGCCGAGGTGCTTGGGGTCGGCGGCGATCGTGGTCAGGGTCTCGGCCGAGGCCTTGAACAACAGGTCATAGATGACGGCCTTGTTCTGGTAGGCGATATCGGCGATGGCCGCCGGCAGTGTGAACACGACATGATAATACGGCACCAGCAGCAGATCGGCCTCGCGCGCCGCCAGCCACTGCTTTGCCGCCGCCCCCTGGCACTTCGGGCAGTGCCGGTTGCGGCAGGAGTTGTAGGCAATCGTCGTATAGGCGCAGTCCTCGCAACGCGCGACATGACCACCGAGCGCCGCCGTGCGGCAGTTCTCGATCGCCGACATCACCTTGAGTTGGCCGAGGCTCACATGGCCGGCATTGGCCCGGCGCCATGCCGGTCCGTGGCCGCGGAAAATGTCCGCGACCTCCAGCGATGAACGCGGCACGCGCGTCGCGCTTAAGCGGGCGGCTCGACCTTACGGGCGATATGCTCCAGCGGGCTCATGACCTGTTGGATCGTCTTGGTGGCGACGCGCGTGTAGAGCGCCGTGGTGTCGAGCTTGGCATGACCGAGCAAGACCTGGATCACCCTGATATCGATGTTCTGTTCCAGAAGATGGGTGGCAAAGCTGTGCCGCAAGGTGTGGAGCGACACGCGCTTGCTGATCTCGGCTCGATCTGCTGCGGCGTAGCAGGCCCGATTGAGCTGGCGCGTCGTCATCGGCTGCACGCGATCGCGCCCTGGAAACAGCCAGCCCTGCGGTCGCGCGGTCTTCCACCAGGCACGCAGCAGTTCGAGCAGATGCGGAGACAGCATCACGTAGCGGTCTTTGCGACCCTTGCCTTGCTCGACGCGGATGAGCATGCGCTTGCTGTCGATGTCGCCGGTCTTGAGCGAGATCACCTCGGCGGCGCGCAGACCCGCACCATAAGCCACGCTCAACGCCGCCTTGTACTTGAGCCCCGGCGCGGCATTCAGCAGCCGCGCCACCTCCTCCGGACTGAGCACGACCGGCAGCTTGCGCGGCTCGTGGACGAACGTAGTGTGCTCGATGATATCGGAGCGCCTGAGCGTGATCTTGAAGAAGAACCGCAACGCGGCCACGGTGTGATTGAGAACCGGGATGTGCGTGCCGTTCGCCGCCAGATGCAATTGAAAGCGTCGGACGTCCTCGAAGCTCGCCGTGTCAGGCGATCGGCCAAGGAAAGCGGCAAAATCCTTGATGGTGCGGATATAGCCTTGTTGGGTCTTTGGCGCTAACTTGCGGATCGTCATGTCTTCGATCATGCGCCGCCGCAGCGGGCTCATGGCCTCGTCGGTCATGGGGATGCTCCTGTCTTGAGTGGGTTGCGAACCCCTCATCTCAAGACAGGACGCCCCGCCGCGCTATCGTATTGGCTGTGCCGCCAGCCGCGGCGCCCTACCGCGCGAGCGGTTTAGTCCGTTGACCCAATTGAGACATCGGCCTGGTTGGGATAGTCGCCGTCGATCTTGATCAGCCATGCGTCGTACTCCGCGCCGCTTTAACCGCAAGTCTTG
>JBASRJ010000140.1:0-19113 GCA_049273785.1 Gaiellaceae bacterium
CGAAGTCGTCATGCTGCGGCGAAGCCGCAGCGGACTTCGTGCGGTAAACGGCGGGCCGCGTCGGCGTCGCTTGCGATGCCGACCCTCAGAGGCGTGCCGGCTTGGCCGGCGCGCCGGCTTCAGCCCGATCGGCCCGCCGTCGCAGGCGGCGGGCCGGAGGGGAAGCTCCGAGGACGACCTTCCCCCCCGGTTGAACCACGCTCAGGACCGTGGCGTCGGACGGGGTCTGAATCCGGCGCCGGACGAGCACGGACCCGCCGTCTCAGGAGTATGACGGAAGGCGGGGTCGACTCCAATCGCCGACAAAAGTTAGGGCTCGGCGAGCCGTTGGAGCTTGCGCAGGCGACGATGAGCGGCCGTCTTCGTGGCCGGCGGCCGACACTTCAGTGCCAGCTCGCGAAGCGACAACGTCGGATGGCGGACGCGAAGCTCGGCGATTTCCTGCAGCGGCTGCGGCAGCTTCGCCAGCTCCCCCCGCCGTCGAAGCCGCTCCACCGCACGAAGCTGAACATGGGCCGCGCGGCTCGCGCGCACGAGATTCGCGTGGTCCGCATTCGCGAGCCGATTTGCCCGCGCGCGAGTCGCGCCCATCACCGCGGATTCCTGAAAGGCGAGCACGGCATCGCTCGCCCCGGCGGCGACGAGGACGTCTGCGATCGCCTCCGCTCCCTTCGCATACGCGACCGCGTGACGGACACGATCGAGCACGGCGAGCTTCGCGCCCTGTCGCGCCGCCACGTCGGCGACGAAGCGAGCTCCGGTCAGCGAGGCGGAGCGAAGCTCCAGATGCGGTGCGCGCGGGCCGCTGAGTGAGCCACTCCCGAGCAGCGCACCGCGCAGGTAGGCGATGCGGCAACACGCGCGCGCGACCACACGGCGCGGCGGATGCTCGAGCGGTGCGAGCCGCTGCGTGAGAACTCCGGCCTCGTACAGCACCTGCAGCGCGTGATCGCCTCCGGCGACGTGGAGCTGGTAGCGCGTCGCCCGCGCGAAGGCTCGCTGACGGTACGTCCGGATCTCCGATGTGACGCCGAAGCCGCGGAGAAGAGTGAACGCCCGCCGCGCGACGGCTGAGCCGGCGACGTCGAGGTGGACCGCGACCTCGCCGCGGCCGCGCAGATGGACGCTGTCGGCAGCGTGGAACAGGCCCGACAGCTCGGCGAGGCGATCGCAGTCGCTGCGGGGCGCGATCGCGGCGAGCTCGTTGCGAAGGTCTTCAGACAGTGACACCTTCGAGCTCCAACAGACGGCGCTTGTAGTCGAGGCCGAGGCTGCCGTACGCGCCGAGCCCTTGGGCGGCGACGACGCGATGGCACGGCAGGACGAGCGGGTACCGGTTGTGTGCGCAGAACGTGCCGGCCGCGCGCTGGGCGTTCGGATGTCCGGCGATCCGCGCGAGCTCCCCGTACGACACGACCTCGCCGTACGGCACCTTGCGGAGGGCGCCGGCGATCGCATGCTGGAACTGGCTCAGCCCGTCGAGGTCGAGCTCGAGGTCGTCGAAGCGGACGCGCTCGCCTGCGAAGTACCGCTCGAATCTGGGGACGACCTTCTGCAGACTCGGCGCCGTCGCGTCACCCGCACGTTCACGTTTCCTCGGTATCGTCGACCGCAGAGGGAGGCGGGATTGAGCCCCACCCGGGTGGGGGTCTGTGCGAACGGGACGTGGCCGGGGGAGCTCGTGCCAGACGAGGCGTGTCCCTTCGAACCAGAGCTCGCCTTCGCCCCACCCGTCGGCCGCGTAGGCGACGCGCGTCACAGACACGTGAGCAGCCTACAATCGGCGGCAGTGAGTGCCGCGCCCGGACTCTTCCGCCCCCCGCCGCCGCAGAACGAGGCGGTCAAGTCGTACGCGCCCGGCTCGCCGGAGCGCACAGACCTGCAGCTGCGGCTCAAGGAGATGCAGTCCCAGCAGATCGAGATCCCGCTGGTGATCGGCGGCGAGGAACTTCGCACGGGCGACACGTTCGAGTCCGTGATGCCGCATGACAAGGATCACGTTCTCGCCACCGTGCACAGCGGGGGCGCGCCGGAGGTCGAGCACGCGATCAAGGCCGCCGGCGAAGCGTGGGCGGACTGGCATCGCACGCCCTGGGAGGAACGCGCCGCCGTTTTCCTCCGCGCCTCCGAGCTCCTCGCCGGGCCGTGGCGATCGAAGCTCAACGCAGCCACGATGCTGGGACAGTCGAAGACGGCTCATCAGGCCGAGATCGACGCTGCCTGCGAGCTGATCGACTTCTGGCGCTTCAACGTCGAGTACATGCTCCGGATCTACGCGGAGCAGCCGGTCTCCTCCGCAGGCACATGGAACCGGATGGAATACCGCCCGCTCGAGGGCTTCGTCTTCGCCGTCACGCCGTTCAACTTCACGGCGATCGGGGGCAACCTGCCGACGAGCGCGGCACTGATGGGCAACACGGTGGTCTGGAAGCCCGCATCGACGGCGGCGTATTCGGCGTACTTCCTGCTGAGGCTGTACGAGGCGGCCGGGCTGCCGCCGGGCGTCATCAACCTCGTCTACGGGTCGGGCGCGGCGATTGGGGATCCCGCCCTCGCGAGCCCGGACCTCGCCGGCGTCCACTTCACCGGCTCGACGCCCGTCTTCCAGTCGATCTGGAAGACGATCGGCGACAACATCGCCAACTACCGCAACTATCCGCGGATCGTCGGCGAGACCGGCGGCAAGGACTTCATCGTCGCGCATCCCTCCGCGGACGCCGCCGCGGTCGCAACCGCGATCGTCCGCGGGAGCTTCGAGTACCAGGGTCAGAAATGCTCTGCGGCGTCGCGAATCTTCGCCCCGTCGAATCTGTGGCCGGAGATCAAGGAACGCCTCGTCGAGCAGGTCCGCTCGATCAAGATGGGCGACGTCTCCGACTTCCAGAACTTCATGGGCGCGGTCATCGACGCCGGCTCCTTCAAGACGCAGAAGGATGCGATCGAGGAGGCGAAGGCGGCAAGCAAGGCGAACGTGCTCGTTGGCGGCGGCTACGACGACTCCGAGGGGTTCTTCGTCGAGCCGACCGTGATCGAGACCGAGGACCCGAACTTCCGCACGATGAGGGAAGAGCTCTTCGGACCGGTCGTGACCACCTTCGTCTATCCGGAAGGAAAGTACGGCGAGACGCTCGAGCTGATCGACAAGGGCGCGCCGTACGGCCTCACAGGCGCGGTGTTCGCGCGCGAGCGGGATGCGGTGGAGCTCGCCGAAGAGAAGCTGCGATACGCGGCCGGCAACTTCTACGTCAACGACAAGCCGACCGGCGCGATCGTCGGCCAGCAGCCGTTCGGCGGCGCACGCGCTTCCGGGACGAACGACAAGGCCGGCTCGATGTGGAACCTGATCCGCTGGGTCAGCCCTCGGACGATCAAGGAAACCTTCGTCCCGCCGACGGACTACCGCTACCCGTTCATGGCACCCGACGGCGACCAGGGCGCCGGCTAGACACTCCGTCACACTTAGCGTGTGCTTCACACCACGTGGCACGCGGTCACGGTCTTTTTCCACCACCTGGCCGAGGTCCAGTGGCAGTGGCTCGGCCTCGCCGTCTCCTGCCACCTCTGCAAGCTGCTGGCTGTCTCGCGGGCCTGGCGGAACATCGTCAAGGCCTCGTACCGCGATCGGCACGTGCGTTGGCGCCAGTTGTTCGGCGCCTATGTGGCTGGTACCGGCGTCAACGCGCTGATCCCGGCCCGCGGCGGCGACGCGGTCAAGCTGTTCATCGCCAAGCGGCGCGTCGAAGGATCGACGTACACCACGCTCGTCTTTACCGTCCTGCTGCAGACGGTGTTCGACATGGTCGTCGCCGGCTGCTTCATCCTCTGGGCGATCACCCTCGGTGTCCTTCCGGGCCTGCACGTCCTCCCGGACCTGCCCTCGCTCGACTACGGCTGGGCCTTTCGCCATCCGAGGGCTGGATTGATCCTGTTCGTCCTGCTGCTCCTCTTCGGCGGGCTCCTGCTGGCCTGGATCGTAGAGCGGGTCGAGGATTTCCAGGCCCGCGCCGCGCAGGGCTTCGCCGCCTTCCGCGACCGTTCCTATTACTTGACGCGCGTCATCCCATTCCAGGTGCTCGACTGGACCCTGCGGATCACGACCGTGTTCTTCTTCCTCCGTGCCTTCCAGATCCCCGCCACGCTCCACAACGCGCTGCTCGTGCAGGTCAGCCAGAGCCTCGCGACGGTCTTCCCGTTCAGCCCAGCTGGGATCGGGACGGAGCAGGCGCTCCTGATCTACATCTTCAACAAGACGCACGCCGCGTCGAAGAGCGCGCTCCTGAGCTTCAGCGTCGGCATGCGAGTGACGTTGATCATCGTCAACGCAGCGCTCGGATTCACCGCGATCCTGCTGATGCTGAAGACGCTGCGGTTTCGCGATGCGATCGAGAGCGACGGCGCGGCGCAGCCGGAACAGACCTGAGGAGCTCTAGGACAGGCGAACGGCCGCTCCGAGGACCGAGAGCGGCCGCTCAAGCCGAGTGTGTGGCCGTTCGCCTTAGTTGCCGAGGCGGCCGTCCGAGAAGCCGTCCGAGGCGAACTTCTTGCCGTTTGCGCTCGCCCACGCCGACTGCGCGGGGCCGTTGCCATTCCCGGGCTTCGCAGCCGCCGGGCCGGCGCCAAACGCAACACCGACCACGACGAGTGCTCCGAGCGCAAGGAGTTTCCGCAGCATCCTGATCACCTCCTTCTAGAACCGCACGTCCTGAAGTGCCTCCGCAGCCCGGCGAAAGAGCGCCGCTGCTGCCTTCGAATCGCCGCGACGAGAGGCCAGGTCGCCCTGGGCCGTCCACGCCACCGCTGCGTGACTTGCCGAAGAGAGTTGGGTCAAGCTTGCTTCCGCGTCGGCGAAGACCGTCTCGGCCTCATCGAGCCGCCCCTGTTCGAGCAGCGAGCGGCCGAGGACGATCTGCGCGTTGCCGATCTCGTCCAGGAAGTCGACGCGCCCTTCGAGCAGCTCGAGCGCGTGGCGCGACTGCTGTTCCGCGAGCTCGAACTCCTCCGATCCGAGATGCACCTGCGCGAGCGACGACACGGCCTGGGCCGCGTCGACGTCGCTACCGGTCTCGAGCGCGATCGAAAATGCCTGCTTCAGGTGGGAGACGGCATCCTCCGGCTTGCCGAGCAGGTAGTTCAAGCCGCCGAGGTTGTTGAGCATCCGCCCGAGGTTGACCTGATCGCCGTGCTCCTCGTACAACTCCTTGGCGCGCTCCGCCAGCGCCCGCGCACGCAACCAGTGGCCGCCGCGCTCGGCGACGATCGACGCCTGGAAGGTCACGTGAGCGACCGTGAGCGTGTCACCGAGACCCTCGGCGAGCTCGAGCGCGAGCTCGATGTCCTCGCGCGCGGCCTCGAAGTCGCGCTGGCGCCTCGAGCACCGGGAGCGCCACTCGAGAATGTGCGACCGAAGGCGGTCGCACGGAAGCCCCGAGCGGGTCGCGAGCTCGTACGCCTCTGACAGCAGTCCGATCGCGGAGTTGATCGAGGAAATCTGGTAGCGGACGACACCGATCCGGTAGAGCACGTCCGCACGCTCGACATCGGTGAAGATCTCGAGCTCCGACAGATCGCGGGCGCGCCCGAGCACTTCGAGCGCGCGACGCTGCTCGCCGAAATATCCGCGCGTCCAGCTCTCGGCCATGAGCGCACGAAACTCGAGCTCCGGGGCGTCCGGGGTGAACACGAGCCCCTCGAGCGCCGCGTACGCCTCCTCGAACTGCCGTCCTTCGACCGCCGCTTCGGCGCGCGCGATCGCGGCTTCCGACTCGGCGTATTCAGCGGATGACTGGCCGGTCTCGAGGAAGGCGGCATCGACGCCGAGCCGTTCGGCCAGCCACGCGAGCATCTCCGGGGTGGGCCGGGTCTTCCCGCGCTCGATCTGGCTCAGATACTCCTTCGAGCAGCGGTCGCCGGCGAGCTCCGACTGCGTCAACCCGGCACTGACGCGAAGCTGGCGCATGCGGGCGCCCAGCGTCGGCACTGGACGGGGCTGCGGGCGGGTCGCAGGCATGCTGAGGGCGCGGCTGTTCACTGCGGCACTGCAGGTATCGGCCTGCAGGGCTGCTCCGCTCCATAGCTGGGGCGAGTGATCCGACGCGTAGCGTCCGTCCGCGAAGCGGACCGGTGGAAGGGGTCTGGGGGAACCGGGAGGTTCCCCCAGCGAATCACGCTACCCCGAGGGGGTCTGGGGGACCGGGGACGTCCCCCGGCGAATCACGCTAGGCCCGCCCGGCCTTGTGGAGCTGCGCGTAGATCGCGCGCGCCGTCTTGGCCGGCACGCCCGGAACGCCCTCCAGCTCCTCCTGCGTCGCGGAGAGGAACCGCTCGGCCGATCCGAAGTGCTGCAGGATCGCGCGCCTCCGTGCGGGCCCGACGCCCTGCAGCTCGTCGAAGATCGAGCCGAACGAGCGCGCGTCGCGCCGCTGCCGGTGGAATCCGACCGCGAAGCGATGCGCCTCGTCCCTGATCTGCTGCAGGAGCTGAAGCGCAGGCGAGTGCCGCGACAGCCGCACCGGGTCGGCGCGGCCGGGCACGAACACCTCCTCGTCCCGCTTGGCGAGGGCGACCACGGCGACGCGAGGCAGGTCGAACGCCTGCATCGCGGCCAACGCAGCCGACAGCTGACCCTTGCCACCGTCGACGACGACCAGGTTGGGCGTCGCGGCGAAGCTCTGGTCGTGATCCTCCCCCGTCCCGTCGGAGAGACGCGTGAACCGCCGCGCGACAACCTCTGCCATCGCGGCGAAGTCGTCCATCCCCTCTTGCCCGCGCACGCCGAACTTGCGATAGTGCGCCTTCTTCGGCAGCGCGTCCTGGAAGACGACCATCGAGCCGACGTTCTCGGCCCCCATCGCGGTCGAGATGTCGAAGCACTCGATGCGGATCGGGAGCGATTCGAGGTTGAGCGCCTCGCGCAACTCCTCGAGAGCCTCGATCCGGCGCAGTCGCTTCTGCTCGGCGACCGCCGTGTCGGACGCGAGCGCGTGCCGCGCGTTCTCCGAGGCGAGCTTCTGCAGCCGCCGCTTCTCGCCGCGCTCGGCGGCGCGCACCTCCACGCGCGCTCCGCGGCGCTCCGACAGGAACTGCGCCAGCGCCGAGGTGTCGCCGGCGTCGCGAGGCACCACGATCTGCGGCGGCACGGACGGCGTGCCCCCGTAGTACTCGAGGCAGAAGGACTCGAGGATCGTCGCGGTGTCCTGCCCACCGACGTTCTCGAGATGGAACGAATAGCGGTCGACGAGCTTCCCGTCGCGGAGCGGGAACACCTGCACGACCGCCCTGTCACCTTCGACCGCGAGCCCGATCACGTCCACGGTTCCGACCGACCGGCGATCCGCCGCCTGGCGTTCCGCCAGGTGCTGGACCGAACGCAGGCGATTGCGGTAGCGCGCCGCATCCTCGAACCGTTCCTCGGCGGCCGCCTCGCGCATCCTCCGGTCGAGCTCGCGCTGGATCGGCTGCGTCTCGCCCGACAGGAACTCGATCACCTGGTCGATGATCGCGCGGTAATCCTCCTTCGACACGTAGCCGACGCACGGGGCCAGGCAGCGGTCGATGTGGTAGTCCAGACACGGAATCCCCGAGTGGCGCCCGGGCTTCGGCCCCTCGCACGGCCGGTACGGGAAGACGCGGTTCAGCACGTCCAGCGTCTCCCGCACCTTCTTCGCGTTCGCGTAGGGCCCGAAGTACCAGACGCCGCGCCGGTGCCGCTCGCGGGTGAACATGACCCGTGGGTACTCGTCCTCGACCGTGACCGCGATGTACGGGAAGGACTTGTCGTCCCGCAGGCGGACGTTGAACGGAGGCCGGTGCCGCTTGACGAGGTTCTGCTCGAGATGCAGGGCCTCGACCTCGTTCTGGGTGACGATCACCTCGATGTCCTCGACGCGCTCCGGGAGCTGCTGGATCGCCGCGCGGGAGTCGTGCCCCGACTGGAAGTACGAGCGGACCCGCGGTCGCAGCGACTTCGCCTTGCCGATGTAGAGGACGTCGCCGCGCTTGTCGCGGAAGAGGTAGACGCCGGGCTTCGCGGGCAGCGTCTTCAGCTTGTCCTCGAGCGGGTCCCCCACGCGGCCAATCTAGCCGCGTCCGTCTCGCCTAGCGCCTGCGGCTCTCGGCACAATTCGGGCCGCGGAGCTTAGAAAGGAGAAGCGGCCCGGTTGGAGAAGGCCGGGCCGCCACAGAGAGTCAGAATCGCGGCAGAAGGGAGGTGGCGAGCTTCCCGGGCTCCCTGCGGAGGAGCTTGGCAACGCAACTCTGACGTGTGTCAACATATCGGTTGCAAGCGTGGCCTGCGCTCCCCCATCCGGGTGATCTGTGTTCCTCATTGAACCTTTACGCCAGGTGTTTACACTCCCTCAGGCTTCCTGCGATTGCGGTCGACTCTCTTTCTGGTGCCTCGTTTCCGCTCACTGATCGTTCTTCTCTCCCTGCTCGCGTGCCTCGCGCCGGCGACGGCAGCCGCGTCGATGACGATGGCGATCGGGGCGGCCGAGGACGAGGGGCGGAACGCGGACCCGGCAGTGGCCCGGGTGAAGGTCGATCTGGCCAAGGCCGCGGGCTTCGGAGCCCTCCGCGTGACGGCGATCTGGGCCCCGGGCCAGACAGCGGTGCCGGCCGGCCAGCTCGCGGCGCTCCAGGCGATCGCTGCCGCGGGAGTCTTCGACGACATCACGATCTACACGACCGTCATGCCCTTCGGGAGCCGCACGACGCCGTTGACCGATGGGGCGCGGCGCCAGTTCGCCTTGTTTGCGGCCGATCTCGCCCGCCGCGTCCCCTTGATGCGGAATCTGATCGTCGGCAACGAGCCGAACCTCAACCGCTACTGGCTGCCGCAGTTCGGGCCAAACGGCGAGGACGTGGCGGCGCAGTCCTACGAGCGACTGCTCGCGCGAGCCTATGACGCGATCAAGGCCGTCGACCGAGCCACGTTCGTGATCGGCGGTTCCGTTTCCCCTCACGGCGGCGACGACCCGACATCGTCGCGGCTCACACACTCGCCGACGGCGTTCATCAGCGACCTCGGCACAGCCTACCGTGACAGCGGGCGGACGAGGCCGATCATGGACGGGTTCGCCTTCCACCCATACGGCGAGAACTCGTCCGTTCCGCCGACGTCCTCGCACCCCAACTCCACGTCGATCGGGCTGGCCGACTACGACAAGCTCGTGGCGCTGCTCGGAAAGGCGTTCGACGGGACCGCCCAGCTCGGGTCGAAGCTGCCGATCGTCTACGACGAGTACGGGATCGAGTCGGTCATTCCGTCCAACAAGATCGCCGACTACGTCGGCCGCGAGCCGGCGACGACGAAGCCCGTCCCGGAGGCCACTCAGGGGCAGTACTACGACGAGGCGCTGCAGATGGCGGCCTGCCAGCCGAACGTGCGCGCGATGTTCCTCTTCCACGTCACGGACGAAACCGACCTCAACCGCTGGCAGTCAGGCGTCTACTACGCGGACGGGACGCCGAAGTCGACGCGTGCGGTCGTCAAGCAGACGATCCAGCAGATCCAGGCCGGCGCAGTCGACTGCAGCGTGGTCGGGCACGAGGACGACGGCTGGGAGGTTGCACCGGACACGCAGACGCAGCCGAAACCCAAGAAGTCACCCGACCCGACCGACCTCTGGACGCTGCTTTCCTCTAGCTAGCATCCCTGCGGTGAGCGGCCAGTATGTCGCGTACACGTTCTACCGCGTCGATCCCGAGTGGCGCCGCCTGCCGGTCGAGGAGCGGGCGGCCGGCAAGGACGCGTTCGCCGAGGTGGTCGAGGACTGGGCCGGCCGGATCGATTCCCTGCGAACGTACACCTGCACCGGCGTCCGACCCGACTGTGACTTCTTTCTGTGGAAGATCACGCAGCGGTACGAAGACCTCGGCGAGCTCGCCGCGGCGTTGAACGGCACGCCGCTGGCCGGCTGGGTCGAAACACCGTACTCGTACCTCGCGACGACGAAGGCGTCCGAGTACACGAAGGCGCGGCGCCCGCGGAAGATCGTTCCCAAAAGCTCGCCGTACCTGGTCGTCTACCCGTTCGTGAAGGTGCGACCGTGGTACGCGCTTCCCGAGGATGAACGGCAGCGCGCAATGGACGAGCACATGCGAATCGGCGCGGGCTTCGAGACGATCCACAACCACACCACGTACTCGTTCGGGATCGACGATCAGGAATTCATGACGGCCTTCGAGTGCGACGAGCCGGCGGACTTCATGCACCTGATGCTGACGCTGCGCGAGAGCGAGGCGTCCCGCTATACGGAGCGCGACACGCCGATCTTCGTCGGCCAGCAAGTGGACATCCGCACGGCGCTCGACGCGCTGGACGGCGCCGCCGCGCGCGTCGGCGCCTAGACTCCGCTCGAGCAGCGGCGATGGAGCTCGCCCGAACCGCCGCGACCGGCTGATGGCTCCTACGAGGAAAGGAGCCACCGCATGCCTGTCGTCTTTGCCGTCGCGCTCGCTGGGGCCGCAGGAGCTTCGGCCCGCTACGGGCTCGACCTGCTCTTCAAGCGTGACGCCCACCACATTCCGTGGGTGACCATTGGGATCAACGTCAGCGGCTCGTTCGCACTCGGCGTGCTCGTAGCCGTGCTCGACGCCCATCCCCATCCGGCCGTTCGGCCGGCGATCACCATCGGCTTCCTCGGCGCGTACACCACGTTCTCGACGCTCTCGCTCGAGACCTATCGGCTGATCGTTCGCGGACACGTCGGGCTCGCCGGCACGTACGCGGTTGGGAGCCTCGCTGCGGGTCTCGCCGCGGTAACGGCTGGAGTCGCGGTCGGGCGGGCCGTGTGATCTATTCGGAGACGACCTCGCGCCAGCGCTTCAGATGGCGGAGGCCGATCGCGGCCGGAAGCAGCGGCAGCCACAGGTTGAAGAACCGATACGCGCAGACGGCGAGGACGGCGTTCGCGAGCGGAATGCCGGTCCAGGCGAGTGCGAACGAGACCAGCACCTCCACCGTGCCGGCACCTCCCAGCGGGAGCGTCCGGCGCGTGAGCGCGTAGCCGGTCGCATAGCCGATCAGCATCGCCGCGAGATCCGGTTGTGTGTGGAATGCGCGCAGGCATGCCCACAGGCAGGCGATGTCGCCGAGCCAGTAGAGCGCCGTGCCGAGGAACGCGCCCGCGTGCTCGCCGGGCTGCGCGGCCAGCCGGCGGAGGACGTAGAGAGCCTCCAGCGCGTGCGCGACGACGTTTCGCCAACCGGCGTGGCCGTGGAGGCGCTCCCGGTAGGCCAGTGCGACGATCGCCGCGGCGAAGCCGAGCGGCACCGCAATCACCCACGGCAAGGTGAAGCCGAGGCTCGGATGCGTCTGCCCGCGCCCGACAATGATCATGGCCGCGACCGCGGTTGCGGGAGCAAGCACCGCGTATTCGAGCGCGCCGAGCCCGAGCACGCGAATACGTGCCTGGCGTTCCGGGATCCCCGCGTCCTCGAGCGCGTGCCGGTCGACGAAGAAGCCGCCACGGATGACGAAGACCCCGAACCCGACGGCGACGATCGCGCCGGCCCGGCCGATGCCGAGGGACGGCCCTCCCTCGACGCGCACGAGCTCGCGGTACGCGACGATGTACCCGGCGTACGCGGCGATCTCACACCAGAGCGCGACCGGAAGCCAGATCCCGTCCACGTCCGACATCCGCTCGTACACCGTCTGGAATCCGGCGGCCCAGGCGATCCCCACCAGGGCCCCGAGCGCGAGGGCCAATCCAACCCCGACGAGAAGCAGGTGCTGGGCCGGTCGCCGCTCGAGATGCGGGAGCGGGCGGAGGATCGATTTGACGCCCAAGGCGCTAGGTGTACGTGTGGCGGTCACGCCACACACGAAACATGGCGAAACCAGCGCACGCAATCACCCCAATGAAGCCCAGTGCGTCGTAGCCGGGGAATCCGTGCCAGAAATAGGTGCCGACCGCTGCGACGATCACCAGCGCGGCGCCGTAGAAGACGACCTGCTCGCGCATGTCCCACGCCCCGATCTCCCCCTTGCGCTCGCGCCACATCAGGAAGATGAAGAACGCGACCGCCAGGAAGAACGCGATTCGAAGCAGCACGCCGAGCGCCACGAGCGTCCCGTACAGGTCCAGCACCATGACGACGAACACGATCAGCACGATGATCAGGAACCCGCGGAGCGTCGGGTTCATCGTGCGGAAGAAGCGTCTCATGTCGCGGTCATGTAGGCGCGGACGGCGAGCACCGCTGCCAGAAGGGTAGCGCCGCCGAACCAGGCGAGCCTGCGTCGCGAGTCCGCCGGTGCGTACAGCCACGGTGCGAGCGTCGCGAGCAGCGCCAGCGACCCGTACATGTAGTGCAGCCTGTCGGCCGCGCGCCGGTGATCCGCGAGCAGGAGGAGACCGAGTCCCACCTGGGCGACGAGCACCGTCTGGGCGAGTGCAAGCAGCTGTGACACCACGCGTCCGGCGGCTCCGCGCCGGCGATACGCCACCAGCGCTGCGGCCGCCGAGACCGCGCAGACGGCGATGACGAGGAATGCCACCACCCGGTGGGCCGTTAGCATCGCCGACGCACCCTACAAGGAGGTTTCCGGGTGATCGAGGAAGGCAAGGCGGCCCCCGACTTCGAGCTCCAGACCGATTCCGGAGAGACCGTTCGGCTCTCCGACTTCCGCGGCAAGCCGGTCGTTCTCTACTTCTATCCCAAGGACGACACGCCCGGCTGCACCGCGGAGGCATGCGAGTTCCGCGACAGCTACGAGACGTACCGGCAGCGCGGCGTCGAGATCCTCGGCGTCAGTCCCGACGACGTCGCCTCGCACAAGAAGTTCAAGGCGAAGTACCAGCTTCCGTTCACGCTGCTCGCCGATCCCGAGCACAAGACCGCCGAGGCGTACGGCGTCTGGGGTGAGCGCAGCTTCGCGGGCAAGAAGTACATGGGGATCAACCGGTCGACGTTCGTAATCGACGAGGAGGGCAAGGTCTCGCGGGCGATGATGGGCATCAAGCCGGCCGGGCACGCGGCCGCGGTGCTCGACGAGTTTCCAGGGTAAAACACCGCAAAGTTCACCCGGTCGAGGGAGTGCGTGTCCCTCGAACGGGTGAGCGCGTTCCGGACTGCTCGGTGGGACACTCGCCTTGCGGCCTTGCAGCTCTGCCTCTCCGATCCGAGCTATACGGACCGTCTGGCGACCTTTCTCACGAGCCTCGGCCAGGCGGTGCTCGTCGCCGCGCCAGGGGTCCTCGAGGTCGATCTCGCCCCCGGCGCATCAGCGCGGAGCGAGCTCGGGATCTACCTCCGCGTCTGGAAGGTCCTCTATCCCGACGCCAGCGTCCACATCGACAACGACGACGAGGGCGAGGCTCCGGCCGCGTAGGGTCGCACGGCGCCGACGTAGGTCAGCGCGTACTGCGTGTCGTACAGGCTCGAGACCTTGACCACGTCGCCGGAGTGCGGCGCGTGGATGAACTCGCCGGCGCCGATGTAGATCCCCTCGTGCTGAGGACCGTTCGCGCTCGCGTGGAAGAAGACGATGTCTCCCGGCCGGAGGCTGTCGGGCTGGATGCGCTGTCCGTAGTTCCACTGATAGCCGCTGTAGTGAGGCAGCTTGATGCCGAGCAGGCCGTAGACGTACATCAGGAGACCGGAGCAGTCGAACCCCGTCGCCGGGCTCGCGCCGCCCCAGACGTACGGGACGCCGAGGAAGCGCTCCGCCAGGAAAACCGCCTGCGCGCCGATTCCGTTGCCTGCAACGTTCGGCAGGTTCGCGGGAATGGAGGGAATCGCCGAGGTGCCCGGGACGCCTGCAAACGACGCCTGCATCGCCGGCAGCTGCGGTAGGCCGAGCACGACCGTGGCGGCATGGTTGATGCCGGTCGGGTGCGCCGCGCGCGCGAGACCGATCAGCAGCTGCGTTCCCGGCGCGAGGCCGAGCGAAGGATCGGACACGTATGCGCGGAGGCCCACGAGGCCGGAGCCGTGGCGGCCGGGCGATACGGCCTCCTGCAGCGCGACGAGGTAGCTCCCGCCAACAAGGTGGATGAGTGCGTTCGGGCCGACGACGTATGCCTTGCCGTCCGCGATCAGGCCGTCGACGCGAGCGTGCGCTAGCCCGCGGGCCGGAACGACGATCCGGGAGACGAATACACGGCCGTTGAAGATCGTCACGTCGCGGAGGTCGATTCCCGTTGCCGTCGAGCGTGCGGAACCGATTCGCAGTACGGAGCCGTCCGCGGGGTAGGCGAACGCGCCGTCGCCGGCCTCGGCGAGCATGGTGCCGTCGGCGCCGCGCACCTCGGCGAGCCCGAGTGTCCCGGCCCGCGCGGCGGGGACGAGGACGAGCAGGAGAACCGCAACCCCTGCGAAGCGGCGCAGCATCGAGAAGCGGATGTTACTGCCGCCGCCTGCCGGTTTCATGCGGATCGGGGGCCGCATCGAAGCTTTCCGGATCACCGCTGGGGAGGCAGCGGCGGGCTCACGGAGAACTCCAACATGCCCAGGGGCCTTCTCGGTCGCCCCCTAGCTCTCCCCCGGGGAGCGGCCGAGCTGCGGTATGAGGTATAGGTGCCGCCCCCTGGGCACCTTCTCGCGCTGCGGCCCTGAGTGGGCGAGCCAGAGGGGCTGCGCCATTGCCGCCAGTCTGCGCGGCCTTTCCTCGGGCTCGCCCCTCTTGATATAGGCGCTTCGCGCGATGAGCGAATCCCCCACACCGGCGGCCGTGTACGACGACGGAACCGCCCGACTTCGCAATGCGGATGAGAGGACTTGAACCTCCACGGGGTTTCCCCCACACGGACCTGAACCGTGCGCGTCTACCAATTCCGCCACATCCGCGCGGAGGGACAGTGTAGCCGCGGCCTCGTGCCTTTCCCGCGCCCTTTGCGGCGTACCATTTCGGATCTGACTCGGGGTCTCCTAGCTGCGGTCGTCGTACTCATCGCCCTTCCGGCGGCGGCGCCGGCTCGGTCCCGGCCGGCTTCGGCCGGGCTCGAGGTCGTCGTGACGCTCCGAGCGCCGTCGCTGGCAGAGCTCCACGCGCGGACGCTCGCCTCGGCGGGAACGGCAGACCGCCGGCTCAGCCTCCGTTCCTCCCGGAGCGTCGCCTACTTGCGCGAGCTCCAGTCCGCACACCGGACGCTCGCCGCCCGGATCGAACGAGCCCTGCCCGCAGCTGCCGTGCGCTGGCGGTACTCGATCGTGGCCAACGGCCTGGCGGTCGTCGTCCCGCCGAGAGACCTCGGTCGGCTGGCACACGTCCCGGGCGTCGCACACGTGTGGCCGACTGTGACCTATCACGCGCTCCTCGACCGGACGCCGCATCTGATCGGCGCGACCTCCATCTGGGGACCGACTCTCAGCACCGCCGGCAACGGCATGAGGATCGGGATCATCGACCAGGGCATCGACCAGCGCCATCCGTTCTTCGACCCAACGGGCTTCGCGTACCCGCCGGGCTTCCCGAAGGGGAACGCCGCGTACACCACGCCGAAGGTCATCGTCGCGCGCTCGTTTCCTGCGCCGGGCTCGACCGATCCCATCGAAACGCTCCCCTTCGTCGGCATCAACGACGTGGACGATCACGGGACGCACGTCGCCGGCATCGCCGCGGGCGACGCGAACACGGACGCCGACGGGATTCACGTCTCCGGAATTGCGCCCCGCGCGTACCTCGGGAACTACAAGGCGCTGTCGATCCCGACGCCGCAGTTCGGACTGAACGGCAACTCGCCGGAGCTCGTCGCCGCGATCGAGGCCGCCGTTGCCGACGGGATGGACGTCATCAACCTCTCGCTGGGCGAAGTGGAGATCGACCCCAGCCGGGACATCGTCGCGAAGGCGCTCAACGCCGCCGCGGACGCGGGCGTGGTGCCCGTGGCCTCGGCCGGCAACGACTACTCCGACTTCGGCAACGGTTCGATGAGCTCCCCGGCGAACGCGTCGAAGGCGATCGCCGCGGCAGCGTCGAGCGGAGGACACGGCGCGCCCACGCCCGACCGCATCGAGTCGTTCTCCTCGGCCGGCCCGACGGCCTTCACGTTCCAGCTCAAGCCGGACGTGACCGCGCCCGGCGGCGGCGTACTCTCGTCCGTGCCGGAAGGCGAAGGGCTCTGGGACACGTTCAGCGGCACGAGCATGGCCGCCCCGCACGTCGCAGGCGCGGCGGCGCTCCTCCAGCAGCGCCATCCGACGTGGACCGTCGCGCAGATCAAGTCCGCGCTAGAGCTCACCGGCGCTCCCGTCAAGAGCGGCGGAACGGAGGTCTCGGTGACGCGCGAAGGCGGCGGACGGATCGACCTCGTGCAGGCGGACGATCCGCGGGTCTTCGCGGCGCCGACGTCCGTGTCGTTCGGTCTCTTGCGGACCGGGCGACGCTTGGCCCGGACGGTCGTGCTGGGCGATGCGGGCGGCGGCGCGGGAAGCTGGACGGTTCGCGTTCGACTGCAGACGCAGCCGCGCCGCGTGTCGATCTCAGCACCGGCGTCCGTCTCGGTCCCGGGGTCGCTCCGGATCTCGGCGAGAGTCCCACGCAACGCCGCCGAAGGCGACGTCGGCGGCTTCGTCGTTCTGACGAGAGGCTCGGTCGTACGGCGCATTCCGTTCTGGTCGCGCGTCGAGCGGCCGCAGCTTGCGTTCGACCGCGCTTTCCCGCTCGCACGGCCCGGGCTCTACCGCGGGACGACCGTCGGCGCCCCGTCGCGCGTGGCGGTGTACCGCTATCCCGACCTGTCGCCGTCGTCCGTCGACTTCCCGATCCGGCTGCCCGGGCCCGAGGTCGTCTACCGCTTCCGGCTAACGAGAGTCGTGGCGAACTTCGGCGTCGTCCTCACGCGCCACGACTCGGGCGTCAATGTGCAACCCCGCATCGTCCGCAACGGCGACGAGAACCGCCTCGCCGGCTATGCAGCCCTGCCGATCGATCTCAATCCGTACCGGACGAGCGACAGGCAGACGCTTCCGGTCGCCGGCGTCGTCGCTCCCGCTCCCGGCGTCTACGACATCGTGTTCGACTCGACCCGCGCGTCGCGGCGCGGCTCATTTGCATTTCGGTTCTGGATCGGCGACACCGCGCCGCCGGTCCTGCGAGTCGTGTCGGCGAGCGGCGGAGTGCTGCGGGTCGCGGTGCAGGATTCCGGCGCGGGCGTCGATGCTGGCTCGCTCCACGCGACGGTCGACGGACGCTCGCGTGCCGTAACGTATGCAGGCGGTGTTGCGCGGGTCGCGCTCACCGGGGTATCGCGCGGCACTCACGAGCTGACGTTCCGGGCCTCCGATTTTCAGGAGACGAAGAACATGGAGAACGTCGGCCCCGTCCTGCCGAACACCCGGATGCTCAAGACTACCTTCGTGGTCCCCTAACGCTTTCGGCGGTCCGACTCCTCGATCGTCGGTAGCTCCGCGAGGTCTCGCTCGACACTCGCTGCGAACTCCTCCGTCTCGTTGTGGACGACCTTCAACGCGGCCTTCCTCCGCGCGCGTTCTCGCCCGCTTCGGGCCTCCGCGCCGTAGCGCGCGGTCAATCTCGGCCACTCCGCACCGATAACGGCCGCAACGGCGAGCGCGAGCAGGGCGATCATCAGCCAGCTCACAGAGCGCATTCTAGCCCGGTGGTACAGTCGGACGAATGCGACTGCTTGCAGCCGCTTTCGTCGCGGTCGCCGGGGTCGCCCTGAGTCAGCCGGGCCGGGCGGTCGCCGAGGTGCAGACACTGGTGTTCGACTCCGCACCCGTGACGATCGGGCCGTACAGTGTCGCCCGCGACGTCCAGCTCGCACCCTCGCCGCGGGTGGACGGATACGTCCTCGGCTTCAAGGCGAGCCTCGTCGACGTGCTCGGAAACCCCGTCCCCCACACGGACGTGATGCTGCACCACCTGGTGTTCGCAAAGCTCGGAGTCGCCGACGCCACGTGCGCGAGCGTGACCGGCCTCGACGGCCGGCCGTCTCCGCTCCCGGCCCAACGGTTCTACGCCGAGGGAGAAGAGCACTTCTCCCTCTCGTTGCCTGCGGGCTACGGCTATCCCAATCGGGCCGCCGACTCCTGGGGTCTCCTGTACATGCTCATGAACCACCACGCGGGCACGTCGACCGTGCAGGTTCGCTACACCGTGCAGTACGCGGTCGGAGAGACCCGAACCGCCGTCAAGCCCATCTGGCTCGACGTGCGGAACTGTCGTGCCGACCCGATCTTCAACGTTCCGGGAACGGGCGGAGCCGGCTCGACGTACGCGCAGCGCGCCGATTGGGTGGCGCCGGAGAGCGGCGTGATCGTCGCGGGCGGCGCGCACATCCACGGCGGCGGCCTCTCCATCGATGTCACGGATACGAAGTGCGGCTCCGTCTTCACGTCGTATCCGATCTGGGGCGGGATCGAGCCGCGGCCGGTCATGCACGAGCCGGGGCCCGTCGCGATGACCGGCTTCTCCGAAGTCGCTGGACGGCCCGTGCAGGCCGGCGACACACTCCGCGTCACTGCGACGTACGACAACAGCCGCCCGCACGTTCGCGTCATGGGGATCGCGATCCTCTACTTCGCGCCGAGACCGGTCACCTCGTGCAGCGCCTACTCATCGCCCCGGCCGGAGCCGACGAGCCCGGACCTGGTCACCATCGCGCTCCTGAAGCAGCCGGCCGGCCCGATGCAGCGCGTCCGTAGCACCTGGGTCGGCGACTACGCCTTCGGTGCGCAGCGGGTGACGATCCGTCGCGGGACGCGATTCACCTGGCGGTTCGTCGGGAGCACCGCGCACGACGTGACCCTCGCGACCGGCCCCGTCGGCTTCGCCTCGCCGAGCCTGATGCGCGGCAGCTACTCGTTCCGCTTCACGCGGCCGGGAACCTATCGCCTGTTCTGCTCGCTCCATCCCGCCCGGATGACTCAGGTCGTTCGCGTCCGCTAGATCCGCGCTAATCCGCGGGGGGCCGCCGGCCGATACATGGGCCATGCCCTTCCCCGTCGAGTTCGTGCTCCCCTATTTCGTCCTCTGGGCGACCCTGATGCGCGGCCTCCTCGTGGCGGCCAAGATTCTCCCTCCGACCTGCGGCCGCTGCGGCCTCAACTTCGAGCGGCGCAGGCTCGGCGACCCTGTCTGTCGCTGCGTGCACGAGGCGTCGTAGCCTTCTCGCCCTAGAGCCGGGTCGGGACGGTCGCGGGGGG
>JBASRJ010000150.1:0-14072 GCA_049273785.1 Gaiellaceae bacterium
GCGGCTTCTGCCGCCCTCGTCGTTTCTTCCCTGCGCCGCGCGCAGAGTCGACACGATTCCGCCACAGACACGCGCGAAACTCTCGGGTATCGTCGTTCTCGTGGGTGGTGGGTGATGTCCCCACCCAGGGCGGGGGCGCGCGCGTCTACATTTTGAGCGGAGGACGCTCAGGCACGATCACCCGGTGTGAGCTCGTGCGCCCCGTCAGAGGTGCGCACGACCCGTCCGCGCAGGCGCTCGAGGATCGCCGGCACACCGTCACTTTCGGCGACGACGACGATCGAGCCGCCGAAGCCGCCGCCGGTCAAGCGGGCCGCCAGTGCGCCCGACTCGTATGCGACGTCGACCAGACGGTCGAGCTCCGGTGTCGAGACCTCGTAGTCGTCGCGCAGGCTCTGATGGCTCTCGCGGAAGAGGCGGCGGAGGCTCTTGACCTCGCCGCGCTCGAGCGCCGCGACCGTGTCGCGCACTCGCTGGTTCTCGGTCGCGACGTGGCGGACCCGGGCCGGCATGCCGGACGCGAGCTCGCGCTGCCGTTCGGCGTAGCCGGTGTGCTCGAGCGTGTGTCGCTCGCCGGAGTCGATGACGAGAACGGCAAGCTCGTCCGGTAGCCGGACGTGCCGGTAGTCGAGCGAGTCGCAATCGAGCAGGAGCGCTGTGCCCACACGCCCGAGCAGCGACGTCGCCTGATCCATGATCCCGCACGGCACGCCGACGGCCCGCAGCTCCGCGCGCCGACACGCGGATGCGAGCTCGAGACGATCGAGTTCGAAGTCCGCCACCGCACAGAGCGCGAGGCCGACGGCGACCTCGAGCGCCGCGGAGGAGCCAAGCCCGGCTCCGACGAGGAGATCCGCCTCGATCGTGCCCTCGATGCCGACCGCCGGTCGTCCTAGCTCCGCCAGTTCCGCCGCGACCGCAGCCGGATATCGACCCCAGCCTTCCACCTCGCCCGTGCCGTCGGCGGCGACGTCGACCCGGCGTCCATCCGAGACGAGCACGATCCTCTCCGCCGGCTCGACGATCAGGCGGATGCCGAGGTCGACTGCGATCGGCAGAACGAGGCCGCCCGCGTAGTCCGTGTGGTCGCCGATCAGATTGACGCGGCCGGGCGCCCAGAAGCTCCGCTGCATGGAATGCTGACGCTAGTGAAGGTGACGCTCGTCGGCGCCGGCTCGACCGTCTTTGCGAAGACGCTGATCGGCGACCTGCTGAGCTTTCCCGAGCTCCGCGACGCGACGATCGCGCTGATGGACCCCGATCCACACCGGCTTCAGACCTCAGAGGTCGTCGCGCAGAGGATCGCTAAGAGTCTCGGCGCTAACGCACGGATCGAGGCGACCTCAGACCGGCGTGCGGCCCTCGACGGTGCCGACTACGTCATCGCGATGTTCCAGGTTGGCGGCTACCGGCCCGCAACCGTGACCGACTTCGAGGTTCCGAAGCGCTTCGGCCTCCGCCAGACGATCGGCGACACGCTCGGGATCGGCGGAGTCATGCGCGGGCTGCGGACGATCCCTGTGCTGCTCGAGGTCTGCCGGGACATGGAGGAACTGTGCGCCGACGCGCTCCTGCTTCAGTACGTGAACCCGATGGCGATGCTCTGCTGGGCAGTCGCGCGCGCGAGCTCGATCTGGGCCGTCGGCTTGTGTCATTCCGTGCAGGGAACCGCGCGCGACCTCGCTGCAGATCTCGGCGTTCCGGCCGAGGAGCTCGAGTACGTCTGCGCGGGGATCAACCACCTTGCCTTCTACCTGGAGCTGCAGCATCGAGGGCGCGACCTCTACCCAGAACTTCGGCGTGTGCTCGAGGAGGGTCGGGTCCCCGACTGGAATCGCGTCCGCTACGAGGTGTTCCGCCACTTCGGATTCTTCTGCACCGAGTCGTCCGAACACCTCGCCGAATATGTCCCCTGGTTCCTCAAGAGCGCCCGTCCAGAGCTCGGGAACGACTTCAACGTGCCGCTCGACGAGTATCCGCGGCGCTGCGAGCAGCAGATCGCGGAGTGGGAGGAACTGCGTGCGTCGCTCGAGGACGGCGCGGGTATCCCAACGACGCGCAGCGACGAGTACGGCGCCCGCATCGTGCACGCCCTCGAGACGGGGGAGCCGTTCCGCTTCAACGGCAACGTGATGAACGGCGGGGCGCTGATCTCCAATCTCCCCGAAGAGTGCTGCGTCGAGGTCCCGTGCCTCGCGGACGAGCATGGGATCGGGCCGCAACCGGTCGGCGCGTTGCCCCTGCAGCTGGCTGCGTTGATCCAGACGAACGTCAACGTCCAGGCGCTGACGGTGGAAGCTGCGATCACGGGTAGGCGCGACCATGCCGACCACGCCGCGATGCTCGATCCGCACACCGGCGCCGAGCTGTCGCTCGCCGAGATCCACGAGCTCGTCGATCAGCTGCTCGAGGCCCACGGCGACCTCGTCCCGCCGCTCAGGTAGTTACCCCTCGCGCCGCTCCCAGGCGATCGGATCGGGCGGCGCAACGTCTACGCCACGCGCGCGCAGCGCACCGGCCACGTTTTGGTGGCGGTGAGCATCCCATGCCAGCACGTGCGCGACCACCGCGCCAAATGTGAACGTCTCTGGTGGCTCGCAGGTCGCGTCCACGAAGGCCGTGTCCCATGCCGCGCGGTCCCGGATGTCGCGGACGAGTCGAGCGAACTCGTCTCCCGCACGCTCCTGCCGTGCCCGCATCCCGTCGAGCGAGATGTCCGTCGACTCTTCGAACGTGCGGCCGGAGATCGCCGCCGTCCACATCTCCTTCGTGAAGACGAGACGATTCAGCATCGAGCGGATGCTGGGCACATCTTCGCGGAAGGCGTCTGTGGGTGGGTCGAGCCGAACTCCGTCGTCGAGTGCCTCCTCTGGGAGCTTCGACGCCTTTTCGATCATCCGGCGTGTAAGCCAGTTGTCGTGCTCCACCATGCGGTCGGTGAGATCCATGGGTTTCCTCCTCGGGTCATTGCCCGGAACGAGCAGTCCTCCGGGCGGGTGGAAATGCACGCCGTTCGGCGCCGGCGCGCGGAAGTCGGTGACACCGCGTGCGCGAAACTCGCGGGGCGAAGCGCGGAAGATCCGGCCGAATGCGCGGGTAAACGCCTCGAGCGAACCGTACCCGGCATCGAACGCGAGCTCCGTCACCGTACGATCGGTGGTCGCGAGCTCGAAGGCGGCCCGCTCGAGCAACAGGCGCCGCCGGAACGCGGCCGGCGACTCCCCGAGTGCCGCGCCGACGAGGCGGTCGAAGTGGAACCGGGTCAGGTGCGCTCGCCTGGCGAGGTCGCCCGCCGCAGCGGGATGGTCGAGGCTCTCGACTAGGACGTCGATGAGCTCGCGAAGCCGGTCGCCGGACCGAACGGACGTCATGGCCGGATCATGCGTTCCAGTCGCGACCGGCGCCTGATCCCGCTTGCGGACTTGCTTCCTCCTAGCTCGCCCGTCGTAGCTCAGGTCCAGACCGGCTCACGCGGCCTTCGAAGAGGTAGGTGGTCAAAAAGCGGCCAGCGGCAACCCCGTGGCGTCACGATAATGCGGGAATGGTCCAGAAGTACGTCTTCTCGGAGCTGGACACCGGCGAGCGCGTGATCTCGGAGCGCGTGCCGAGTGTTCGTTCCGTCGCGATCGGGTTCTGGATCGGTGCCGGCTCGCGCGACGAGACCGATGCGAAGGCCGGAGTCTCTCACTTCATCGAGCACATGCTCTTCAAAGGGTCGCAGCACTACACGGCCCAGCAGATCGCGGAGATCTTCGACGGGCTCGGGGGCGAGCTCAACGCGGCGACGTCCCGCGAGCACACGATGGTGTACGCGCGCGTCCCGGACGATCACGTGCAGACCGCGCTGAACGTCATGACGGACATGGTGTTCGCGCCGGCGTTCGCGGACCTCGACTCGGAGCGCGAGGTCGTGCTGGAGGAGATCGCGATGTACGAGGACACGCCCCAGGAGCTCGTGCACGATCTGTTCTCCGAGGCCGTCTTCGGCCGCCATGCGCTTGGCCGTCCTGTCATCGGCACGGCGGACGTGATCTCCAGCGTCACGCGCCGTGTGCTCAGCTCATACCACCGGCAGATGTATGCCGGTGGGAACGTCGTCATCGCAGCGGCAGGGAACGTCGAGCACAACCGGTTCGTCCGCATGCTCAACCGTGCGCAATTGCAGCAACGCCCACCGGCAGGCGGCGCGCGCGTGCGCCGCCCCCTCGTGAAGGCGCCGCCGCCGAGCTTCCGGTTCGCGAAGAAGGACACCGAGCAATACCACGTGTGCATCGGCGCGCCTGGGATCTCCCGCTCTGATCGGCGCCGCTTCGCGGCTTCGCTGCTCGACGCGATCCTGGGCGGCTCCGCTTCGTCGCGGCTCTTCCAGGAGATCCGCGAGAAGCGCGGGATGGCGTACGCCGTCTACTCGTTCGCGTCGCAGTACACCGACACCGGGCTCGTCGGCGTCTACCTCGGCACGCGCGAGGAGAACCTCGCGCCCTGTCTCGAGATCGCGCGCGACCAGCTCGGCGAGATCGCGGCCGGGCGGATCAAGCCCGAAGAGCTCGCGCGCGCGAAGGAGAACCTCAAGGGCCGGATCATGCTGTCGATGGAGTCGACGTCGAACCGGATGACGCGGCTCGGCAAGTCGCTGATCACGGACACCGAGCTGCTGTCGTTCGAGCGGATCATCGCGGAGCTCGACGCAGTCGACGCGGAAGAGGTCGCCGAGCTGGCGGGGCTGTTGCTCGCGCCGGAGAAGCTTTCGATCTCCGGGATCGGGCCGAGCGAGCGAGTGTTTCGGGCAGCCGTGCGGCGGCTCAACCCGGCCGTGCTCGCGCGCGCGGCGTGAAGCTCGCACTGATTGGTCATCGAGGCAAGGTCGGGCGTGCGCTCGAGCCGGCGCTCGAGGCGGCCGGGCACGACGTGCGCGGGATCGGTCGTGGCGAGCCGATCGAGGTCGAGGGGCTCGACGCGGCGATCGACTTCACGACTCCGGAGGTGGGGGAGGGGAACGTTCGCGCCTGCCTCGAGCAGGGAGTCCACTGCATCGTCGGCACGACGGGGTTCGACCTCGCGCCGCTCGGCGCGCTCGCGCAGGGGCGCGGGCTCGTCCTCTTCCACGCGCCGAACTTCGCGCTTGGGGCCGTGCTGATGATGCGCTTCGCACACGAAGCGGCCGCGCACATGCCGCGCGCTGAGATTGTCGAGCTCCACAACGAGGCGAAGCGCGACGCACCGTCGGGGACCGCGAAAGCGACGGCGTCACTTGTCGGCGGCCATCCGGCGATCCACTCGGTGCGGTTGCCGGGCCTCGTCGCGCATCAGGAAGTGCTGTTCGGAGGCGAGGGCCAGCTCCTGACGATCCGCCACGACACATTCTCCCGCGAAGCGTTTGTTCCAGGCGTCCTGCTCGCGCTGAAGAAGCTGCCGCAGCTCCCGCCCGGCCTCACGATCGGCCTCGAGGCAGTGCTCTAAAGAGGACGAGTCCGTTCCGGCCGCCCGGTGCCAGGCACGGCGCCAGAAGTGTGACGTGAACGTTCTGTGCGCGCGCAGCATCTTCCACATGGACCCGAGCCATTGGCAGGCAAAACCGGCTGCCGGCGGACCGAAGGGCATGGCGGGAACCAGGCACCGCCACACGGAGGTGCGCGCGGTTCGCGTACCGGTGCCAGGCACCGTCACAGAACCGTCGCAGCCCTGCGCCGCCGCTGCTCGTCGCGGTCGACGAGGCACCGCCGGAGGACGTCCTGTGGTTCCTCGACCAGAGCACCACGAGCCCGACCACAACAGTGAGCTCCGGCGCCGGTATCAACGAATACTGCGGAACCAACCTCCTCGACGGCTCCGCCGATTCGGAAACGGCGTGCCCGCGCTGAGGCCAGAGGAAGCTCGCCGCCGCTTCGCAAAAGGGACTTGTCCGTCCGCACTGGACAAGGGAAAGAAGAGTAAGCACTCCTTGCCATTCTCAGTGTAGAGCGCACCGGCCGCTTGCGGCAAGACCCGGGTCGTGCTGCAGAATCTCCGGCCGAAACCAGAACCTACGGGGATGGGGTGGCCTATGGCCGAGCATGCGGTGGTGGTAGCCGGAGGCGGCCCGACGGGGCTGATGTTGGCGGGCGAGTTGGCGCTGGCGGGGGTCGACGTAGCCGTTGTCGAGCGGCGCGCCGGCCACGACCTCATCGGCTCGCGCTCAGGCGGTCTGCACTCACGCACCATCGAGGTTCTCGATCAGCGCGGAATCGCCGATCGGTTCCTCTCGGAGGGGCAGGTGGCCCAGGTCGCGGCATTCGCCGGGACCCCGTTTGACATCAGCGACTTTCCCACCCGGCACAACTACGGGCTCGGACTGTGGCAGAACCACATCGAGCGCATCCTGGCCGGCTGGGTCGACGAGCTGGCGGTGACGATCTATCGCGAACGTGAAGTGACGGGTATCGCGCAGGACGACACCGGCGTGAACGTCGAGCTGTCCGACGGCCAGTCGCTGCGGGCCGAATATCTCGTCGGGTGCGACGGAGGACGCAGTCTGGTCCGGAAGGCAGCCGGCATCGAGTTCCCCGGGTGGGATCCGACGACGAGCTCCCTGATCGCCGAGGTCGAGCTGGCCGACGAGCCGGAGTGGGGCATCCACACCGACGACATCGGCGTCCATTCCTTCGGCAGGTTGGAGTACGAGATCCGCGACGGCGAGGTGGTTTACATGGACCGGGGCCCGGTGCGGGTCATGGTGACCGAAGAGCACGTCGGACCCACGACCGAACCCACCCTGCGCGATCTCAGCGAGGCGCTCATCGCCGTCTACGGGACCGATTACGGGGTCCACAATCCCACCTGGATCTCCAGGTTCACCGATATGACCCGGCAGGCCGCGGCCTACCGCGACAGGCGGGTCCTGCTGGCCGGCGACGCAGCCCACGTGCACAACCCGGTGGGTGGACAGGGCCTAAACACCGGCGTGCAGGATGCCGTGAACCTGGGATGGAAGCTCGCCCAGGTGGTCAAGCGGACGTCGCCGGAAAGCCTCCTGGATACCTACCACGCCGAGCGGCACCCGGTCGCTGCCCGCGTGCTGCGCAACACGATGGCGCAAGTCGCGCTTCGCCGCCCGGACGATCGCACCAAGGCCTTGCGCGACACCATGTCCGAGCTCCTCAGGATGGACGAGCCGCGCAGACGATTCGCCGCGATGATGTCCGGTCTGGACATTCATTACAACCTCGGTGAGGGACACCCGCTGCTCGGGCGCCGCATGCCCGATCTCGACCTGGTCACCCCCGGTGGAACGGTGCGAGTATTCACCCTCCTCCACGACGCCCACCCGATCCTTCTGAACCTCGGCAAGCCCTGGGGTTTCGACATCTCCCCATGGGCACACCGAGTGTTGGCGATCGACGCCACATATGCCGGCGAGTGGGAGCTTCCGGTCCTCGGCCAAGTAGCAGCCCCCGCTGCCGTGCTGGTCAGACCCGATGGATACATCGCCTGGGTGGGGGACGGCACAGATACCGGATTGCGCGACGCGCTGACTACCTGGTTCGGATCACCATGACGCGACGCGATGCTCGGCCTAACCGAACGCCGAATGGAGTAGACGTCGACTCGCACACGCGAACGGCAAACTGCGATGCCACGGACGCTGCTGTTCGACGCGGTCAGCCGGAGAAAGCCGCCAGTGTCCGCGTGAACCACGCGGTATCGTCGAGCCAGGGAAAGTGCCCGGCTCCGGGCTGCACCGCCAAATCGGGATGCTCGAAGAGACCGGCATACTCGGTTCCGCGGCGCGTACCTGCGACCCGTGTACTCCAGGCCGACCCCGGGGCCACGATGCTCCTCGTCCACGACGAGCGCGGCGAGCTTCGCAGCCGCGCCGTCGAACTCGATCGCCGGCCCGCAGCGGCCTCCGCCGGATAACCGAGCTGACCGAGCAACCGCGCGAGCGCCGCAGCGTCCCCGGCACGCGCGTCGCGGATCACCCGGACGACTGGAGCACCACCGGCGCGCACGGTTGTCCCGTGAGGTCGTTGACCACGTGTCCGGCGAGGTCCTTCGGGGTAACCGTGAGCGTCGTAGCCGTGACGGACACCTCCGCGTAGCTGTACACGTTCGGTGCGACGCACCGCATCCCAACCCCGCGCGGCGGGGACGGCTTGAAGAAGAGGGCCGAGACGAGGATTCCCGATCCCGGGTTCCCCGTCACCGCGTCGATCTCATCTGCGAACCTCCTCGTCGCGACGGGCCCCGTGATCACCTCTGTGATCCCGGAGTCGATCGGCCCGCCGGGTTCCAAGGTCTGCAACCGTGCGTCGTTGATGAAGTTTGCATGCGTATCGGTCGTCAGGAAGATCACGTTCCGCACGTTGCTCTGAAGGAAGAGGAGCAGCTTCTTCCGCTCCGCCTCGTAGCCCTCCCAGCGGTCGTACGGCAGCGCGTAGAACTGCTGGATCGGAACCTCGTTCACGATCACCTTGAACGTCGCGTTCGAGCGCGCGATCGCATTCGTGAAGCGATCGAACTGACTTTTGCCGAGCATCGTGCGCGATGGATCGCGAATGTGCTCCAAACAGGCGGCCGGAGGCGGCTTGGCAAGCGACGGGATCAACGTGGCGAACGCAGATCGCACCGCCTGCGGCGCCGTCGGCGCGAGGTCCGGCACGCCACCGTTGTCGCACACCCCTTCTGCGGACGCCTTCGCTGAACGGAACGAGCGCTCGTCCAGGAAGAAGAGCTCGACGTTGCGTCCCCACCGGAAGGTCCGGTACAGACCGTCGGCGTTCGAGTACCCGACCGGCGCGTAGTCCGTGAACGCCTGCCGGCCCGCGCGGTAGAGCGAGTCCCCGAACTCCGGGCGCGAGAAGTCGTTCACGAACTCGTGGTCGTCCCAGTGACTGTAGATACCGGTCGAGCTGCGGACGCGTTGGAGCGCGGGCAGCGACAGGTTCAACCGGTACTTGGCCCGCTTCGCAGCCACCGTCAGCGCGGGGGGCGTCCCCGCGACGTCGCTGTCGGAGTAGATCGTGTCGCCCAGGTTGATGTTGAACGCGTTGCGCTCGGCGGCCATCCGTGCATAGACCTGGAAACGGTTGTAGAACGGCTTCGACGTCCCCGGTGCCGCCGTGGCGTCGGCGTCACCGGAGACCGCGAAGCGGATGGTGACCGCCTGCGCCGGCTGCGGTGCCGTCGCGAACCGGCCGACCGTGCTCGCCGACGCGCCGCGGACGAAGCGGTAGTAGTAGACGCGGCCCGGGAGGAGATGGGCGACCCGCACGTGAATCGTGCCGTCCCTCCCGGCATCGGCACCCGCAGCTCGGCGCAGCACGACCTGGCGGAACCGGGTATCGCGGGCCACCTCGAGCCGGACGGGCCCGGGCGTCGCATGCCCCCACAGAAACGCGCCGGTCGGCGTGATCTCCCCGGCAGCCACTCCAAGGGAGAACGGATTGCCCGCCAGAGCGGCGGCGAGCGCGAGTACCCCGATGCCCACGGCCGAAGACTAGAATCGCCGGCGTGCTGGGTGAAGTCCTCACCGCGATCGTCACGCCTCTGGATGCGGACGGAGCTGTCGACTACGACCGGTTCCGCGAGCTCGCCCAGTACCTGGTGGACCACGGCTCCGACGGCCTCGTCGTGGCCGGGACGACAGGCGAGAGCCCGACGCTGACCGACGACGAACGCCTCGAGCTCTTCCGCGTGGCGGTCGACACGCTCAGCGGCCGTGCCGTCGTGATCGCGGGCACAGGAACCTATTCGACAGCGCACTCCGTCCACCTGACGCGCGTGGCGCACGACATCGGCGTCGACGGCTTCCTCGTCGTCACGCCGTACTACAACAAGCCGCCGGCGCGCGGGATCGTCGAGCACTTCAAGGCCGTCGCCGCCGAGAGCGACAAGCCGATCGTCGTCTACAACATCCCCGGCAGGGTCGTGATCAACATCGAGCCGGAGACGATCGCCGAGCTGGCGGAGATCCCAACCGTACGGGCGGTGAAGCAGGCGAACGACGATCTCGACCAGGCGCGCCGCATTCTCGCCGAGACCGACCTCGATCTCTACGCCGGCGACGACAACTTGATCTACCCGTTCCTCGAGCTCGGCGGTGTCGGCGGAGTCTGCGTGCACACGCACGTCGTCGGCCCGCAGGTGAAGCAGATGATCCGCTCGTTCCGCAACGACGACGCACAGACCGCAAAGCGGATCGACCAGGAGCTCGGGCCCGCGTACGAGTTGCTGAAGGTGCAGACGAACCCGATCGCGATCAAGGCCGCGCTCAACCTGCTCGGCCACCAGGTCGGTGGGCTGCGGCTACCCCTCGTCGAGGCGAGTGACGACGAGGTCGCCCGAGTGAGAAGCTGCCTCGAACGGCTCGGCGTTCTCTCCGCCGCTCCCGCTTGAAGCGGGCCGGTCCGCAAGCGCGAGCCCGATCTCGTCGAGCACTTCCTGGAGCGCCAGCTGCACGTGGCGGGGTGGCAGTCGCGGCGCTTCGACGACCAGGAAGCCGACGAGCGCGCTCGTCTCGCGGCGCAGTGGGAAGGCGAGGGCCACTCCGTCGCGTCCCAGCTCGGGCCCGGTGGCCGCGATCGCTCCCGCGCCGGATTCCGCCTCGCGGACGAGCCAGCTCGTGACGGCGGCCTCCGACGGCCCGTCGCCGCGCTGATGTTCGATCCGCCCGCCGAGACCGTCCTCGTCCCAGTCGACGAGCGCGCCCCAGGAGACGGGCCACGCCTTCCCGATGCGGTCGAGGAGGTCGCCGAAGATTGCGCGCCGGTCCGGCGCGTGGAGCGCCGCGCGGAACGACTCGACGAGCCGCTCCGAGCGGGCACGCGCCCGTAGGCGGAGGACGATGCCGCTCGCGCCGACCCACGCCCCGAGCACGGTCATCCAGCTCTCGTGGAACCCAAGCCCGGCCAGCAGGACGACGATCCCGCCGAGCGCGAGCAGCTCGGGCCGCTCCTTGAGATCGCGGCGGCCCGGCACGATGCCGAGCCGATAGGAGGCGGACGCACCGCGGATCTCCTCTAGCTCCTCCTCCGTGAGGACCTCGGCCGGATCCAGACCGCGCTGCACCGCGACGAACGCCTTCCCGACCGCTGGATGGAACTGCGTGCCGAGGTTCCGCTCGATCTCCGCGAGCGCGTCGTCGCGAGACAGCCCCGGGCGGTAAGGACGCTCGCTCGTCATCGCGTCGAAGCTGTCGGCAACGATCAGGAAGTGCGCCGCGAGCGGGAGGTCCTCCTCGCCGACGCCGTAATACCCGCGTCCGTCGAACCGCTCGTGGTGGAGCTCGACCGCGCGCGCCTGGGTCGCCACGAACTCGAAGCGCTGGAGCAGGCGCGCGGACAGGCGCGGATGACGGCGCACCGCCGCCCACTCTTCCCGGTCGAGCCGGCCGGGTTTCCGGAGCACGGTCGAATCGACGGCGACCTTGCCGAGATCGTGCAGCCGTCCCGCCCAGCGCAGGCGGTCGATGTCGGAGAACGGAAGCCGCAACGCGCGTGCGAGCTGGTCGACGTAGCCGGCCACCCGCAGCGAGTGGCGGTAGGTCGACGGATCCCGCTCGTCGACGATGTTCGCGAAGGTCTCGAGCGCGCGCAGCGTCTCGCGTTGGAGACGTGTGACCCGCAGATTGGCGTGGTGGACGGCGAGCCCGAGTGGCACGAGTGCGACGACGTCCCAGGGATGAGCGATCGCGAGCAGGGCGATCACGGCGCCGAACGCGACCTCGCCGAGGCTCCACGCGATCCGCGGGTCGAAGCTCTCCCGCCCGAACAGCATGTCGATCAAGACCGCACGCACCGTCAGGTAGACGAGCGCGAGCGCGACCAGCGGGATCAGATCGTCGAGCAGCTTCAGCTCGCCGACGACACCGCCCGCCGCGCGGAACGCAAGTCCGGCAGCTGCAGCGGCAGCCGCGAACGCGCCCGCACGGAAGGCGACGGCCTGCGCGCTGCGCCCGCGGACGATCGCTCCTGACGCCACGCCGGCGACGGCAACCAGCGCCGCCACCCACGGGCCGAGGAGCACGACCGCCGCGACCTGGACGGCGGCGGCAAGGTGGAACCGCTCGGTCTCGACCGGCTCCCGTGATCGCTCACGGCCGGCCTCCTCGAACACCTCGACGACGATGGCGGCGGCGAGGAAGAGCGCGAGGGCCGTCGGCGGTGCGTCGAACGCCTTCCACGCGCCCACGCCCACGAGTGTGAGCCCGAGCAGGGTGGTGCCGAGAAGCGCGCGAGGCGGCCGCATCCAACGGTTATCGGCGATCCCCGGCATCACGCTTAGACTGAGACGAATGGCGGACAGCTGTCGGATCGTGGCCCTGGGGGGCCTCGGCGAGGTGGGGAAGAACATGACGGCGATCGAGTGCGAGGGCTCGATCGTGATCGTGGACGCCGGCCTGGCCTTTCCCCGGGACGAGCACCTCGGCGTCGACCTCGTCCTCCCGGATCTCACGTACCTCCGCGAGCGCGCCGCCGACGTCCGGGCCGTGATCCTGACCCACGGCCACGAGGATCACGTCGGCGGGCTTCCGTACCTGCTGCGCGAGGTGCGCGTCCCGGAGGTGTGGGCGACCCGGCTGACGCTGGGCCTCGTCAAGTCGAAGCTCGACGAGCACGGGCTGCTCCGCGCGTCGGAGCTGCAGGAGATTCACCCCGATGATCCGCCGCGCGACGTCGGCCCGTTCCGGATCTCGTTCGTGCGGATGGCCCACTCAATCCCGGACTGCGTGGCCGTCGTCCTGGAGACGCCTGCAGGGCGAATTGTTCACACGGGCGACTGGAAGCTGGACCACACGCCGATCGACGGCCTCAAGACGGACGTCGGGCGGCTGGCGGAGCTCGGAAACGAAGGCGTGGCGCTGATGCTCGGCGACTCGACGAACGCGGAGCGTCCGGGGATGACGCCGTCCGAGCGCGTCGTCGGCGAAGCCTTCCGCCAGATCATTCCGCTGCGGGAGGGCCGCATCCTCGTCTCGTCGTTTGCGTCGAATGTCCATCGCATGCAGCAGGCGATCGACGTCGCGATCTCCGTCGGCCGCAAGGTCTGCGTCGTCGGGCGCTCCATGCGAAAGAACGTGAACATCGCGCGCAACCTCGGCTACATGGACGTGCCGGACGACGTCCTCGTGCGCCCGCCCGACCTCGAGGAGCTGCCGCCGCACGAGCAGATGATCCTGTGCACGGGCTCGCAGGGAGAGCCGTTGTCGGCGCTGACCCGGATCGCGTACAACGACCATCCCTCGATCAGCGTCGAGCGCGGCGACACCGTGATCATCTCCGCGAAGCCCGTGCCGGGCAACGAGCTGCGCGTGCACGACGCGATCAACCAGCTGGCGAAGGCAGGCGCAGAGGTTTTGCATCAGGAGATCGCGCCCGTGCACGTGTCGGGGCACGCGTGCGCGGAGGAGATCCGCACGATGATCTCCCTGCTGCGTCCCCGGAACGTGATGCCGATCCACGGCGAGTTCCGGATGCAGGCGGCGCATGCGCAGCTGGCCCGCGACGCCGGCGTGCCCGCGAGCGCAATCGTGATTGCCGAGAACGGCACTGTGGTCGAGCTGTCTCGCGACGGGCTGCAGGTCGTCGACGAGGTTCAGGCGGGAATCACGTTCGTCGACGGTCTGGGGGTCGGGGACGTGCACGACGTCGCCCTGCGCGACCGCCAGCGCCTGTCCGAGGACGGCGTCCTGATCATCGTTGCGACCCTGGCGGCATCGAACGGGGACTCGGCCGGCCCGCCGGAGCTGATCGCGCGCGGCTTCGGGGACGGGTCCGGGCCTTTGCTGGACGAGCTGCGCGACGAGGCCGATCGCGTCCTCCAGAAGTGCCTGGCCGACGACATCGTCGAGATCAAGCTTCTGCAGGAGCACCTGCACGACGAGGTCGGCCAGCTGATCTACGACCGGACCCGTCGACGACCGATGATCCTTCCTGTAGTTGTAGAGGTGTAGATGGCCATTCGAGCGAGAGAGCCCGGCTGGGCGGACGTCCTGGAAGACCACGTCGATTGGCGGACGGCGCATCGGCTGATCGCGCAGCTCGGCGCGTGCGAGGCCGCCGCGCTCGCGTTCTGCCGGCTGCTCGAGCGCTGGG
>JBASRJ010000151.1:0-6641 GCA_049273785.1 Gaiellaceae bacterium
TCCTCGGCCTGCCGCAGGGCTGGCACGGCCACATCGAGGACACCGCCTCCGTGTCGACGATCGCCGCACTCGCTGCCGCGCGAGAGGCGACGGGCGGCCGCGTCGTCGTCTGCTCCGAGGAGGCGCACTCGTCCGTCGAGCGCGCGGCACGGCTGCTCGGGCTCGAGACACGCAAGATCGCGATCGACGACGAGTTCCGGCTCGACGCGGCTGCGCTCGACCTGACGGACGCGGCGGCTGTCGTCGCTACCGTGGGGACGACTTCGACGACCGCCGTCGACCCGGTGCCGGCGATCGCAGACGCGTGTGAGCAGGCAGGCGTGTGGCTGCACGTCGACGCTGCGTACGCAGGCTCGGCGTGGGTCTGTCCCGAGCTGCGCTGGTCGCAGGCCGGCGTCGATCGGGCGGATTCGCTCGTCGTCAATCCTCACAAGTGGCTCTTCACGCCGATGGACTGTTCGCTGCTCTGGTCCCGCAACCCGGAAGCCCTGCGGGCGGCGTTCTCGCTCGTCCCCGAGTACCTGCGCACGAGCGATGAGGCCGAGAGCCTCTCGGACTACGGGCCTGCGCTAGGCCGAAGATTCCGCTCGCTCAAGCTGTGGACGGTCCTGCGGTGTTACGGCCGTGAGGGATTGCAGGCGCGAATTCGCGAGCACGTGCGGCTGGCCGAGCTCTTCGAGAGCTGGGTCAGGGACGCACGTGGGTGGGAGCTATGTGCCCCGCGCAGGTTCTCGGTCATCTGTTTCCGTCGTGACGCCGGCGACGAGGAGAACGAGGCCATCCTCGAACGCGTGAACGCGAGCGGCGAGATCTTCATCTCACACACGCGGCTGAACGGCCGCTACGTGCTCAGGCTCGCGATCGGGAACGAGCGTACGACGGAAGACGATGTGCGCCGCGCGTGGGACGTGCTCAGGCAGGCGTCACGCTGACGGCGCCGTCCTCGACGCGCACGGACCAGCTCGAGCCGAACACCTGCACGGGACCGAGCCGCAGCGAGCCGGCCCATGCCGGGATCTCGCCCGCTGCCGAGCGCAGTGTCTCGCGGCCGCGATCCGGCTCGAGTCCGAGCAGCACCTGCAGCAGGAGGATGGGCGCGCCCGCGGCCCAGGCCTGCGGCTTAGTCGCCGTCGGGTAGGCGATCGGCTGCGGCGCTTCGCTGCGCGGGAAGCCGCCGAAGACCTCCGGCAACTGGTCGCCTAGCGAACCTGCCGCTGCGAGCAGCGAACGCACGATCCGCAGCGCCTCCGAGCGATAGCCGTACCGCTCGAGGCCGAGCGCGATCAGAGAATTGTCGTGCGGCCACACGGTCCCGTTGTGGTACGTGAGCGGGTTGTAGCTGCCGTCGCCCGTCGCCATCGTTCGCACGCCCCAGCCCGACCACAGCTCCTCGGCCATCAGGAGATCAACGACTGCAGCCGCATGATCCTCGGCGACGATCCCGCTCCAGAGCAGGTGGCCGATGTTCGAGCACAGCGAGTCGACCGGACGCTTCTCGCCGTCGAGCGCCAGCGCGTAGATCTTGCCGGCGCCGCGGTCGCACCAGAATGCGTCGTTGAACCGCTCCTTCAGCTCGCCGGCCTCGCGGGTCAACCGCTCCGCGAGCTCCCGGTCCCGCCAGACCTCGCGCGCGAGCTCTGCGCAACGGAGCTTGGCGTCGTAGACGTAGCCCTGAACCTCAGCCGCAGCGATCGCACCGGTTGCCCGCGTGCCGTCGGCGAAGGCGATCGCCTCGTCGGAGTCTTTCCAGCACTGGTTGAGCGGCCCGATCGACGCGCGGCGTTCGTACTCGACGAATCCGTCGCCGTCGTGGTCGCCGTAGCGGTCGATCCATTCGAGCGCACGCATCGCCGGTCCGCGGAGCTCCGTGATCGAACGTCCGTCGTTCGTCCATCGCCAGAGCTCCGAGAGGAGGATCAGGTACAGCGGCGTCGCATCGACGGTGCCGTAGTAGCGCGGAACCCAGACGCGCGCGGCTCGCCCGCGCCGCATCTCGTGGATGATCTTGCCCGGCTCTGCGTCGATCGAGGGGTCGTCCTCGGTTGCCTGGAGATCCGCGAGCGTGTGCAGCGTCACCCGCGCGAGATCGGGTCCGAGCAGCATCGTCTGCAATGCCGTGATCAGCGCGTCGCGACCGAAGACGGTCATGAACCACGGAGTCCCGGCCGCGATCAGCCCGCCGGTCCCGTCGTGCTCGCCCAGCCGCAACGAGGCGAGGTCTGAGAGCGAGCGCCGGTACGTCCCCGCGAGGTCGCTCCACGTCGTCTCGAGCTTCGGAACGCTCAGGCGCCAGGCCGCGCTCGCGTCCGCGGCGTGCGCGCGCGCCTGCGCGAGCTGGCGTTCTGCCGAGCGGCGTGAAACGGAGTCTCCGTCGGGCTCGGGCAGCACATACATGCGGAGCGCCCACTCCTGCCGCGGCTCGAGCTCGACGGCGAAGTGGGCGCGGCCGTTCTCGACCTCGACAGGCTGTGACGAAAAGAAGATCTGCGTCCTTCCCGGGTAGCCGTCGCTGGACGCGAAGACGAGCCCGTCGTCGCCTGTCACCTCGGAGCCGGCCGGCGGCGGGAGTGGTCGCGCGTGCAGCGGATCGCCCAGCGAGAAGTCGTACTGCTTCACCGCGAAGATGTCCGCGAAGTCGGTGGCGAGCTCGACCTCGAGCGAGAAGGCGAGCGGCCGCGCTGCGTGGCTGCGCACGACTATCCGGTCCTCCATCCCCTCGCTGACGTTCCGGGCGCGGGCGATCGTCATCTCGTCGCGGCGGAGGCCCCCGACGACCGGGTTCCGGACGAAGAACGTGGCGGTGAACGGCTCCCCCTGGACGGTCGAGAGGAAGAGCGGTCGCTCGCCGTTCACGGTCAGGACGCAGCGCGAGAGGAACCGCGTGTCCTCTGCGAAGAGTCCCGCGGTCGGAGCGTCGATGTCGCCGCGCTCGTCGCAGACGCAGAACGTCGAGCCGTCCAGGATCGTGAGGGGCATGAGCCTGACGATACTCACGGCGCAGGACTGCTTGAAAAGCCTCTTTCTGGGTAACCTCTCGGGGATGGTGCGATGGGTTCGGGATGCCGGGGCAGCAGCCACGCTCCCGTCGCCTGTCGTAGTCCAGGGGTCAGTCCCTCTGGAGACAGAGTCGGACAAAAAGGGAGGGGGACAGCAATGCGTAAACGGCTAGTGCTCCCGGCTGCACTGCTCGTCGCCGCGGTCGTGGCGGCGGTGCTGGCAGCGGGATCGTCCGGCCGGGTCGGAGTCAACGGCCCTGCCGGCAAGAGCGCGCCGTCTGGGGACGTCACGTTGAACGGCTGGCAGTCCTCGCCGGTCGAAGACGACCTGTTGCGGAAGGTGGTCAAGGACTTCGAGGCCACCCATCCGAACATCAAGGTCCACTTCGACGCGTTCAACAACTACCAGGCGACGATGCTCGCGAAGTTCGCGGCGCGCAAGCCGCCGGACGTGTTCTACGTCGACGCAGCCGACTTCGCCGACTGGGTGCGCCAGGGCGTGCTCCAGCCGCTCGACTCGTACGCAAAGGCGTCGAAGTTCAGCTCGAAGCCCTTCTACAAGGGCCTGCTGAACACGTTCAAGTACAACGGCAAGATCTACGGCTACCCGAAGGACTGGTCGTCGCTCGGGATGGAGGTCAACACGAGCCTCCTGGGCGGCCAGCCGGTTCCGAAGACCTGGGCGCAGTTGAAGTCGGTCGCGTCCAAGGTCCACATCGCGGGTGGCAAGGCGATCTGCCTCAGCGCCGACTGGGCGCGGCTGATGGCGTTCGTGTACCAGGCGGGCGGGAACGGGCAGTTCAGGAGCGCGACGAGCGCGGCGTTCAAGTCCGCCGTGAACTACTACGTCGGTCTGATCAAGGCCGGTCTCGCGGACACGCCGGACAAGCTCGGCTCCGGCTGGTGCGGTGAGGCGTTCGGCAAGCAAAAGGTCGCGATCGCGTTCGAGGGGAACTGGATGTTCCCGTTCCTCAAGGACTCGTTCCCGAGCGTCAAGTTCGTCACTGCACCGCTCCCGAAGGGCAAGACGCGCGGCAACCTCGCGTTCACCGTCTCGTACTCGATGGCGAAGGACTCGAAGAACAAGCCGGCCGCGTGGGAGCTGCTGAAGTACCTGACCGGACCCAAGGGCATGAGACAGTGGGTCTCGCTCGGCCTCGCGCTGCCTTCACGCAGCGACGTCAAGCCGGTCGCCGGCCGCGGGGCGTTCGTGGCCTTCCCGCAGTTCACCCATGGCTGGGGGAACCAGGTGCAGTTCCGCCATCTCTGGAACGACGTTGCGAACAACGAGCTGACGGCGGTGATCCAGGGCAAGGAGTCCGTGAACTCCATGCTCCAGAAGATCGCCAACGCAGCGAAGTAGGGATCTGCGTCATAGTCCAGCCCTCGCGCGCGCCCTGAGCGCGCGGGGCTGGGCGACCCGCAAGGAGCGTCGATGGCTGTCGCGGTGGCGAAGCGGAGGCAGGTCGGGATGGGGTCCGAGCGCCTGCGGGAGGCGCTCGTCGGCTACGGCTTCATCGCATTGCCGATGGCGTTCTTCCTGATCTTCTTCATCTTCCCGATCGGCTACGCGTTCTACATCAGCCGCTACAACTGGCAGATCTTCCGTGGCCCGTTCGTCGGCTGGGGGAACTACAGGGATCTCTACCACGACGGCGTCTTCTGGAGTCACGCCGTCCGGAATACGCTCGTCTACACGGCCTTCGTCGTCCCGTTGCAGATGTCGCTCGGGCTCGCGCTTGCGGTCGTCGTCAACCAGTCGCTCCGCTTTCGTACGTTCTTCCGTGCCGCGTTCTACTTCCCGTCACTCGCGGCGTCGGCCGCGATCACGACGATCGCGATCTACATCCTCTCGTCGGACGGATTGCTGAACACGGTGCTCGGGCACCTCGGCTACCACCACAACCAGGCATGGTTCAGCCAGCAGAGCACGGCGCTGCCCTCGATCGTCGGCCTCAACGCGTGGACGACGTCGGGGACGATGATGCTGTTCTACCTCGCGTCGCTGCAGGCAATTCCCACCGACGTCTACGAGGCGGCGGCGATCGACGGCGCCGGTGCCTGGCGGACGTTCTGGAAGATCACCTTCCCGTTGCTGAAGCCGGGACACTTCTTCGTCGCCGTCGTCTCGTTCATCGGCGCACTCCAGATGTTCGACCAGTCGTTCATCATCGGCGGCTCGTCAGGCGGCCCAAACTACTCCACGCTGACCGTTGTGCTCTACCTTTACAACCAGGCGATCTTCAACGCGAAGTTCGGATACGCGGCTGCGGTCGGCATCGTCCTCTTCGCGTTCATCTTCACGGTCACGGTCATTCAGCGCCTGCTGTTCGGGAAGGCCGAGGTCGCCTGAATGAGCGAGAGTCTGCCGCCCCCCGGGGCCCAAGCCGCCGTGACTTCGGAGAAGCTCGCGGTGACCGGCGATGCCGCAACCGGGACTGCTCCCACGGGCGGGATTCCCGGCCGCGAGCGTGCTGAGCGAATCAGATCAGGCATTACGTACATCGTGTTGTTCGCCGTCGCGATCCTGTTCGCGATTCCGTTCCTCTGGAGCGTCTCCACGTCGCTCAGGACGATCGCGGACACATCCGCGGGGTTCTCGCTCCTGCCGCACCACTGGACGACGATCGGCTACCACGACGTCTTCCGGAAATACGACTTCACCCGCTACACGCTGAACAGCGCGATCATCGCCGGCGCGATCACGCTCTCGAACCTCTTCCTCGCGTCGCTCGGCGGCTACGCGTTCGCGCGCCTGAAGTTCCCGGGCCGCGAGGTGCTGTTTCTGCTCGTGCTCGGGACGTTGATGATCCCGGACCAGCTGCGGCTCGTCCCGATCTACCAGATGCTCGTCAACTCCGTCCCGAAATACCTGGGGCACCTCGGCTGGCACAACGCGAGTCTGATCAACCGGAACGGCGTGATTCTCATCAACCTCGTCTCCGCATCGAGCCTCTTCCTCATGCGCCAGTACTTCCTCACGATTCCGCGTGACCTCGAAGAGGCCGCGAAGCTCGACGGCGCCGGCTACTTCAAGACGTACCGGAAGGTGATGCTGCCGCTCGCCGGTCCGGCGCTGGCAGCGGTGGCGATCTTGACCTTCCAGGGCTCGTGGAACGGCCTCTTCTGGCCTTCGGTGCTGCTGCAGTCGAAGTCGCAGTACACGATTCCGATCGGAATCGTCGCGTTCAGGAACGAGTTCCAGACGCTCTGGCCGCCGCTGATGGCGGCCAGCGTCGTGGCGATCGTGCCGATCCTGCTGTTATTCGTGGCGTTCCAGCGGTACTTCGTAGCCGGCGTCGCGTCGGCGGGGGTCAAGGGGTGACCCTTCACCGGGCGCTCGAGGTCGCGCTCGCCGACCTGTACCACCAGGCCTGGCGGATGGTCGTCCTGAACGTCCTGCTCGGTGTGGCCGTCGTCGCAGTCGTGCTGGCTACGCTCGCCCTTCGTCCGGCGATCGTCCTCGCCGTGCTGATCGGGCCCGTGGCGGCCGCGGTCATGCATTGCGCCGTGACGCTCGCGCAGACGGAGGATCTGCGGCTCGGCGAAGTCGTGACCGGGCTCCGCAGGCACTGGCGGCGCGGTCTCGCGCTCGGCGCGCTGCTCGCGGCCGCGGCGCTGCTGGGAGCGTTCGCCGTTCGCTTC
>JBASRJ010000155.1:0-10763 GCA_049273785.1 Gaiellaceae bacterium
GTACCGCGCGCACGGTCTGCTCGGTGTCGGCGGTGGCGGAGATATCTTCGGCGGTCTCGGGCCCGCGAAGCCAGACGAGCGGTGGCCGGCTTACCCAGGACGAAACGCTCTGCGCGAGGAGCTCGTCGAACGCGGAGACCTCGTTTCCGTCGAGGTGGAGGGCGTCCGCGGGAAACGCTTCGTCGTCCGCGAGGACGCCGAACTGCTGGCAGCGCCGCCGAACCCGCCCGCTTCCGTCGCGTTCGTTCCCCCGTTCGATCCAATCGTCTGGGATCGCGGCCTCCTTGGGAGCCTGTTCGAGTTCGAGTACGTATGGGAACTCTTCGTCCCACCGGCCAAGCGCCGTTGGGGCTGGTACGTGCTGCCGATCGTTTTCCGGGACTGGTTCGTCGGCCGGATCGAGCCGCGGATCGACCGCAAGGCCGGCTGCGTGCAGGTGCTCGCCCTCTGGTGGGAGGACGGCTTCGCACCACGGCGGGCCGACGGCTTCGTCGACGCGATGCGCGTCGCCCTGCGCGCCTATCTTCAGTTCGCGCGCGCCGATCAGCTCGACTGGGCGGCGCACCTCGGTGCCGAGAAGCGGCTGTTCCTGAGTCACCCGTAGCTCGCCGAGCCCGTAACCTACGCCGAGTGACCCTCTCCGTCTCCATTCCCGACCGAATGTTCTGTCGCCAATCGCGGGAGCGCGCGTACAAAGCGTCGCTCAGAGCCAAGCAGCCCTGATCGAGTTCCACACGCTGACGGACGGCGGGCAGGCTGCGCTCGACATCGCGCGCAAGCTCGCCGCATTCCTCGAGCGCGCGGAACGGACGATGGAGCTTGCGCTCTACGACGTCCGCCTGCACGAGGGCACGGCCGCGGTCGTCCGCGGCGCGCTCCTCGGCGCGCACGAACGCGGTGTGAAGATCCGGCTCGTCTACAACGTCGACCGCCCTGACCGTTTTCCGGTGCCTCCACCGCCGAAGACCGAACCGGCGCTGATCGAGTCGTTGCCGTTCGAGACGGCGGGCATCCCCGGGTGGCCCGACCTGATGCACCACAAGTACGTCGTCCGCGACGGCGCCGCGGTCTGGACAGGCTCGACGAACTGGACTGACGACTCCTGGACGCGCGAGGAGAACGTGATCGCGATCCTGGAGTCGGCACCGGTCGCCGCTCGCTTCGGCGAGGACTTCGAACAGCTGTGGAAGACCCGCGACGTCGAGCGCAGCGGCAAGGTCGACTCGTCGCCGGTGGACGTCGACGGGAAACCCGTTCGCACCTGGTTCTCGCCGAAGCGCGGCGAGAAGCTCGCGCACCAGATCGCGCGCGGCATCGCATCGGCCGAGCGGCGCGTGCGCATCGCGTCGCCGGTGATCACGTCCGGCCCGATCCTCGGGACGCTGGCGGAGGTCGCGGCGGACGGCAAGGTCGACCTCGCCGGCATCGTCGATGCGACGCAGATCGCCGAAGTGCTCGGTCAGTGGAAGGCGAACGGCAATGCGACCTGGAAGACGCCGGCGCTCCGGTTCGTCCTCGACCGCGCGACGTTCACCGGCAAGCGTTCGACACCGTACGCGCCGGGAGCGGTGCACGACTACATGCACGCCAAGGTGACCGTCTGCGACGACACGGTGTTCGCCGGCAGCTTCAATCTGTCCCACTCAGGCGAGCAGAATGCGGAGAACGTCGTCGAGGTGGAGGACGCCGCTCTGGCGGAGCAGATGGCCGCGTTCATCGACGAGATCCGCGCGAAGTACGAACCGTTGAAGCTGTGAGCCTCGAGGCACGCGTTCGGCCCGCGGACGGTGAGCCCGACGGAGCGCTCGTGCTCCTCCACGGACGAGGAGCGGACGAGCTCGATCTCTTTCCGCTCCTTGACGCGTTCGACCCGGAACGCCGGCTCGTCGCCGCGACGCCGCGTGCTCCGCTGGCCTTACCGCCCGGCGGCTGGCATTGGTATGCGTTTCGCGAGGTCGGCTCGCCGGATCCGGCGACGTTCGATCGCGTCTACCCCGTCGCGGCCCGCTGGCTGGACGACTTCCTTGCGGGCTACGACATCCCACCCGAGCGCCTCGTGCTCGGCGGCTTCTCGCAGGGCGGGGTGATGACGTACGCGCTCGGTCTCGGCGCCGGGCGGCCGCGACCGGCGGCGCTGATCGCGCTCAGCAGCTTCGTGCCGACGGTGGAGGGATTCGACCTGGATCTCGTGCCGCCGCTGCCGCCGTTCGCGATCGGGCATGGGACGCTCGATCCGGTGATTCCCGTCGAGTTCGGCCGCGCTGCACGCGCCCTGCTCGAGGAGGCAGGCGCAGACGTTCTCTACCGCGAGTACCCGTTGGCGCACACCATCGATCCGGGATTTGCACGCGAGTTGCCGGCGTGGATTGCGAAGCACCTTCAAAAGGGTCAGACTCGGGTTTGACCCTTGGCGACGTCGCGTAGCGCCACCTTGGCCGCCATCCAGCCACACAGGCCGTGCACGCCGCCGCCTGGTGGCGTCGCCGACGAGCACAGGTAGACGCCGGGCAGCGGCGTCCGGTACGGCACCGCGCGACGCACCGGACGGAAGAGCAGCTGCCGGAGATCCATCATCCCGCCCCCGATGTCGCCGCCGACGTAGTTTCGGTTGTCCGACGCGAGCTCGGCAGGGCCTCGCGTGCTGCGAGCCGCGATCACGTCGTGAAACCCAGGCGCAAATCGCTCGACCTGCGCTTCGATCGCGTCGGTCCAGTCGTCCGCCGAGCCGTTCGGTACGTGGCAGTAAGCCCACGCCGAGTGCTTCCCCGCCGGTGCGCGTGACGTGTCGAACAGGCTGGGCTGGGCGAGCAGGACGAACGGGCGCGGCGATCGATTCGTGCGTTCCGACGCGGCGATCTCGTGGAAGGTCGCGCCGAGATGCACCGTCGCGGCGCGCCTGCACGCCTCAGCGGTCCACGGAATCGGCTCGTCGAGCGCCCAGTCGAGCTTGAACGCACCGGGCCCGTGCCGGTACCGCCGCAGTGCATCCGCGTAGCGCGCCGGGAACCGGCCGAGCCGCAGGAGCTCGCGAGGCATCACATCGGCGAGAACGACGTCCGCTCGCGGAAGCTCGTCGACCGGCGACGAGACGTGAATGACGCCGCCGAGCTCGCCGAGACGGGCTGCCAGTGCATCGGCGATCGCCCCCGAGCCGCCACGCGGGAACGGCCAGCCGACTGCATGTCCGAACGCCGCGAGCGCCAGTCCGAAGCCGGCCGACGGACGCCGTTCGAGCGGTAGGACGGAGTGCGCGGCGTACCCGGCGAAGAAGCCGCGCGCGGGCTCGCCCAGGAACGCCGATTCCGCGACTGCCCGAGCAGATTGCAACGACGTGAGCACACGCGGAAGCGCGCCACGCGGGAAACGACGCCGTTCGAACTGGCGCACTCCGCGCACGACCGGCTCGATCAGCGCGCGGTATGCACCGGCGTCGGTTCCGAGCTGCGCGGCAGTGGCGTCGACGTCGCGCTCGAGCGTGACCGCTGTCCCGTCGTCGAGCGGGTGCGCGCACGCCGCCGGCGATTCGATCCAGTCGAGCTCGAGCCCGATGTCCCGGAACGCCGGCGACGCGTACGCAAGTGGATGGATCGCCGAGCACACGTCATGCCTGAAACCCGGCAACGTCAGCTCCTCGGTCCGCGTCCCGCCGCCGATCGCCGCGGACGCCTCGAACACCTCGACGTCCAAACCGGCCCGCGCGAGCACGACGGCGGCTGCGAGGCCGTTCGGCCCGGAGCCGATGACGACGGCGCGTCGGCTCAGCTGCGAGACCAGGCCGCGCGCGGCCACGGCGCCGCTTGCGGTGCCGCATAAAGGTCAGGCGGGCTTTGCCCGCCTGACCGTCTAATCCTTCCGCTGGGTCGGCGCACCAACGAAATGTTCGCGAGGGTTTTGCAGCGGGGTCAGCACGGGCTCGAGCTGGTCACGGAGATGCTCGTAATCCGGCGGCAGCGTCAACCGCTCGCCGAGGCGTTCGAGCGGCTCGTCGGTTGCGAAACCGGGCCCGAGCGTGGCGATCTCGAAGAGCACGCCGCTCGGCTCGCGGAAGTAAACCGACTTGAACCAGAAGCGGTCGATGATCGGCGTCGGGTGCGCACCCGCGTCCGCGACGCGCTTCCGCCAGGCCGCGTGATCCTCGACGGTCGATGCCCAGGCGACATGATGGACGGTTCCCGCGCCCTGGAGCCCTCGCTCCGCTGGCGGCGCGTCGTACGCATAGAGCGAGCCGCGGTTCGGGCCTCGCGCTTCCCACTCATTGTCGCCGCGCGCCTCGAAGCCGAGCGTCTCCTCGAGGAAGCCGCGGCTGCGATCCGGCTCGTCCGCATACGCGCGCACGGAGTCGAATCCCTGCAGCGCAAATTCAGCGGGAATCTCGGGATGTTCGGCGATCAGCGGCGCGTCGTCCGTTTCGACGACGGCGAGCTCGAGGGCAAGTCCTTCCGGATCCACGAACCGCAACCGATGAGCGCCGTCACGCGCGGCGTCGACTCCCTCCGTGTGGAGCCGCTCGGCCCAGAACGCGAGCGCATCCTCCGACTCGACTCGCCACGTGATCAGGTGCACCATCCCCGCCCCGGCCCGCCCTCGGGGCGAGCCCGGATACTCGAAGAACGTGATGTCCGAGCCGGGATTGCCACGTTCGTCCGCATAGAAGAGGTGGTAGACCGTCGGGTCGTCCTGGTTGACGGTCTTCTTCACCAGCCGCAGCCCCAGAACGCGCGTGTAGAAGTCCACGTTGCCGGGCGCGTCGCCGGTGATGCAGGTGATGTGGTGGGTGCCGTCGAGGCGCATCGACACCATTATTGCGGCAGCTACTCGACCAGCGCGAGGAAGCGGCGCGTCCGCTCGTGTGTCGGCGCGGAGAAGAAACGCTCGGGCGGAGCCTCCTCGATGATCTTGCCCTCGTCCATCATCAGGATCGAGCTCGCGACGTGGTGGGCGAACCGGAGCTCGTGCGAGACGACGACCATCGTCATCCCGTCGCGCGCGAGACCCTCCATCACGTCGAGCACCTCGCGTACGAGCTCGACGTCGAGTGCGGAAGTCGGCTCGTCGAAGAGCATCGCCTTCGGCCGCATGACGAGGGCGCGCGCGATTGCGACGCGCTGCTGCTGGCCGCCCGAGAGCTCCTCCGGATACTGATCCGCCTTGTCGCGCACGCCTACCCGCTCGAGGAACTCGAGAGCTCGTTCACGCGCTTCGCCTTTCGAGAGACGCCTCACGTCGCGCAAAGCGACCATGACGTTGTCGAGCGCCGTCATGTTCTGGAACAGGTTGAAGCGCTGAAAGACCATCCCGATCTCGGAGCGATGGCGCGCAAGCTCCTTCTCGCGGAGGTCGCTGAGGCGCTCGCGCTCGAGATACACGGCGCCCGCGTCGACCGGCTCGAGCAGTGCCATGCACCTCAGCAACGTCGACTTTCCCGATCCCGACGGGCCGATGATCACCTTCACCTCGCCGCGACCGACCTCGAGCGACACGCCGTGCAGCACGCCGAGGCCGTCGTACGACTTGTGCACCTCCTCCGCGCGAAGAACAGGCTCCGTCATCGTGCGTCGTGGCTCACGGGAACGGCAAGGGCGACAGGCGCCCGCGCCCGCGAGCGGAAAGTGAACCGCCGCTCGAGCCGGCTCTGCAGGAACATCAGGACGCTCACCATCACGAGGTAGTAGACGAGCGCTGCGCCGTAGACCTCCTGGTAGCTGAACTTGATCGACGCCTGCTCGTTTGCCGACGTCAATAGCTCGTGCACGGAGATCACCGATGCCAGGCTGGTCAGCTTCAAGAGCGTGATGAACTCGTTGCCGGTCGGTGGGATCACGATCCGGATGCCCTGCGGAATCACGATCCGGCGGAGAATCTGCCACCGCTTCATCCCGAGCGCCCGGCCGGCCAGCTCCTGACCCGGATCCACCGCGAGCAGTCCGGCGCGGAAGATCTCCCCCATGTACGCCGCCTCGTTCAGCGACAGCGCGATGAAGGCTGCGAAGAACGGGGTGTACCAGTTCCCGGCGAACACACCCCAAATCTGCGGGAACACGTCCCACACGATCAGCAGCAGCAACAGGGTCGGCGTCGCGCGGAAGAACCAGCTGTAGAGGAAGACGAGGAACCGCACGACGCGTAGCCGGCTCGCCCGCCCGAGCGCGAGCGGGAATCCGATCAGGCAGGCCGTACTCAGCGAGACGCACGTCAGGCCGACGGCGAGAAGTGCTCCCCTCCAGTACGGACCGGAGCGGAGCACTTCCCAGAAGATGTGGGTGTCGAAGCTCGCGAGCACCCGTGAGCGCGAGCCTACTTCACGTCAGCCGCAGGGATCTGCTGCTTCGCGGCGAGCTTTTTCAGCGTCCCGTTCTTCTTCAGCGTCTTGATTGCCGACTTGAGGGCGGTGCCGAGCTTTTTGTCGGACGGGCGGTAGTAGATCCCGAACGTGTCGGTCTCGGGGAAGAGGTAGGCGATCGCAAGCTTCCCCGGATGCTGGCGTTTCTGGTAGGCGCCTTCGGTGTCCTGAGTCAGCACGGCATCGGCGCGCCCGATCAGGATCTGGCCGATCGCGTCCGTGTCGCCCGGATAGCTCTGCAGGTTCATCTGGGACTTGCCCGAGGATTTGAACTGGTCGTTCAGGTCCTTGAGGTACTGCTCGTACTTCGTGCCCGCCTGGACCGCGACGTTCTTGCCCGAGAGATCGTCCGGAGACTTGATGCGCTTCGGGTTGCCGGCCGCGACGATCAGCGCGCGATGCGTCTTCATGTAGGGCACCGCCGGAAACTTCGCGGTGCGGTCCGGCGTGATGAAGATCCCGCTGATCACAATGTTGCACTTCTTGGCGTCCAGAGCCGGCAGCAGGCCCGGGAAGGCAGTGCCGACGAACTTCGCCTTCACCTTCCATAGCTTTCCGATCGCGTTCGCCATGTCGATGTCGAACCCGACCGGCGTGCCGCTCGTGGTCTTCGACTCCATCGGCGGGAACGTCGGGTCGTCGCAGTACTTGAACGACCCCTTCACCGGGGACGGATTGCCCGCACGGTGGCTCGCCCCGGCTGCCCCGACCACGACCAGAAAAGCCGTGACCAAGGCCAGCAGGGAGAGCCCAGCCAGGATGCGCTTCATCGCTTCCTCCTCTCCTCGCCTCGATCGGGCGAGCTCGAAAGAACGGGAAGCGCCTTACCCTAACGTGAATATTCGATGAACCAAAATACGTCGGTCACCCGACGCCGGCCAGCAGGAAGGCACGCTGCTCCTTCAGCATCTCCCGGGCGATCACGAGCCGCTGGATCTGATTCGTGCCCTCGTAGATCTGGGTGATCTTCGCGTCGCGCATCATCCGCTCGAGCGGATATTCCTGGATGTAGCCGTAGCCCCCGAGCACCTGCACCGCGTCGGTCGTCACCTCCATGGCCACGTCCGTGCAGTAGAGCTTCGTCATCGCGGACAGCTTGGTCAGCTCCGGGCCGTCCACGCCCTCGTCGACCGCCTGGCCGAACTTGTAGAGGAGGCCGCGCGCGGCCTCGCACTTCGTCTCCATGTCCGCGAGCATCGCGGCGACCAGCTGGTGCTCGCCGATCGGCTTGCCCATCGTCTCGCGCGTCTTCGCGTACTCGACCGCGTAGTCCGTCGCGCCCTGGGCGATCCCGAGCCCCTGAGCGGCGACTCCGGGCCGCGAGCGGTCGAGGATCCGCATTGCGATCTTGAAGCCCTCCCCTTCCTCGCCGAGGAGGTTGCCGGCGGGGACGCGGCAGTCCTCGAACACGAGCTCGCCCGTCGTCGAACCCCTGATCCCCATCTTCGGCTCAACCCGCGCGACGTCGAAGCCCGGCGAGTCCGCCTCGACGACGAACGCGGAGATGCCGTCGTGCCCCGCCTCGGGGTCGGTCTTCGCGAACACCGTGTACAGCTGCGCCACCCCGGCGTTCGTGATGAAGCGCTTCGAGCCGTTGAGGACGTAGGCGTCGCCCCCGCGCCGCGCCGTCGTGCGCATCGCCGCCGAGTCGGAGCCGGATCCCGATTCCGTCAGCGCGTACGCGCAGAGCCACTCGCCGGAGGCGAGCCTCGGGAGATACCGCTCCTTCTGCTCCTGCGTGCCCGCGAGCCTGAGGCCGAGCGAGCCGAGCTCCTGCACGGCGAGGATGAGACCGCTCGTGGCGCAGACCTTCGAGACCTCCTCGATCGCTACCAGCGAGAGGAGGGTGCCGGTGCCGGTGCCGCCGAACTCCTCGTCGAAGATGAGGCCGAACACCTCGTGGTCGCGGAACAGCTCGACGACGTCCCAGGGGAACTCGTGAGTCTCGTCGATCTCGGCCGCCCGCGGGGCGATCCGCTCGCGCGCGAGCTGCCGCACGAGGTCGCGGATCTCGCGCTGGTCGGCGGTTAGCGCCTCGTACGGCACGCCGGAAGCCTAGTCGGGTCCGGCAAGCTCTAGTCGCTCGCCGGCCAGTAGCTGGCAACGGCGGCCATGATCACCAGCAGCAGGACGACGAGCTACTGCGTCAGGCGGCCCAAGAGAAGGGCGCGGAGTGCCCGTTCTTCCCTTCGTTGTCGAACGTCATCCCGAACGCCTTGATCTTCGACTTCGTTGCGCGTGCAACGGTGAGAGTCGAGTTGGCAGGGTGAAAGATGCCGACGAGACGGCTGGGCTCGGACTGGCCCTCCGGGACGAAGTCCTCGACCACCAGCTCGATGTCGTCGCCAACCTTCAGTCGGTGCACGAATCCATCCTCCGCGTACGTGATCGGTGCGCTTTCCACTCCGAGCATCTCGCCGATCAACGGCAACAGCATCGCCGGCGGTCCGCCCTGCCCGCCACCGAAGACGCCGCCGAGCGCCTGGGCCTGCTCGTCGGAGGCACCGTCGTCGAGGATCACGCCGAGGCGCCAGTTGCCGTCGGACATCTGGGCCGGTGTATCCGCGATCAGGATGACTGTCCGGTCGGAGACATCGACGCCGTCCACATTTCCCTGCTCGACGTGGAACGCGAGCAAGACCTGGCACCGCTCCTTGTCGGCCGGAAGAACCAGACTGCTCGCTCCGCACGGACACAGGACGTCGCAGCTGCAGTTCTCGAAGTACGTCCCCTCAAGCTTCCAGGCCATCGGATCTCCTCTCGTCGCGTGACGCGACCGCAATCTTGCCCCGGTTCTGGTCTCGTCGTCAACCGACTAGATTGACTCGGTCGTGATCCTCGAGAACGGGATCGTCCGGACCATGGATCCGTCGCTGCCGGTAGCGCGAGCGCTCGCGATCGCAGGCGGCACGATCGCGGGTGGAGTTGGGACGCACGAATCGGCGCTCGCCTCGCCCGAGCGGGTCGACCTCGGCGGTCGCTGCGTCCTGCCCGGATTCAACGACGCCCATGTGCACTTCCCCACCTGGGCGCTTGCCCAGCGGCAGGTGCGACTCGAGGGGACGCAGTCGCTCGAGGACGCCCTTCAACGGGTCGCTACGGCGGTACGTGATGTCGAACCGGGACGATGGCTCCGGGGGATGGGCTGGCGGAGCGGCGACTGGTCGCCCCCCGAGGAGCCGACGAAGGAGGCGCTCGACCGTGTCACCGGCGACACGCCGACGGCGCTGATGGCACGCGACTACCACTCACTGTGGCTCAACTCCGCGGCGCTTGCGCAGGCGAACGGCGAGCTCGAGGCGAAGGGCGGCGTCGTCGAGCGCGACGAGCGCGGTGAGCCGACCGGCGTCCTGCGCGAGGAGTGCGCCTGGCGCTTCCGCGACACGCACGTCCGTCCGACCGAGGACGAGATGGTCGAGGCGTCACGCGCGGGGATGAAGATCGCGAACGCGCGTGGCGTCACCGCCGTTCACGACAAGGACGGCTGGCTCGGCGCGCTCGGCGTCTTCCAACGGTTGCAGGCGGACGGATGGTTGTCGCTACGCGTCTGGGAGTCCCATCCGAAGGACGAGCTCGAGGCGCTGCTTGCGCTGCCGCTGCACGGCGCATTCGGAAACGACCTGCTGCGGCTTGGCTACGTGAAGGCGTTCATGGACGGGACGCTCGGCTCGCAGACCGCGCGCCTGCTGGACGGGAGCGGTGTCGAGATCACGAGCCGCGTGGAGCTCGAGGAGACGATTGTGCGTGCGGCGGAGCGCGGTCTTCCCGTCGCCGTGCACGCGATTGGCGATCGCGCGAACCGCGACGCGCTCGATGGGTTCGAGGCGACTCAGGACGTGTGGCGGGCGCGGAAGCTCAGGCCGCGCGTCGAGCACGCGCAGCTGCTCGCGCCCGAGGACCTCCCCCGTTTCGCCGAGCTCGGCGTTGCCTGCTCGGTCCAGTTCAGCCATGCCCCATCCGACCGTGACCTGGCCGACCGCTTCTGGACCGGCAAGACGGACGGCGCGTACGCCTATCGCTCGCTGTGGAAGTCGGGTGCGCTCCTCGTGAACGGCTCGGACGCCCCGATCGAGGAGCTCGAGCCATGGGCCGGCGTCTGCGCCGGCGTGTTGCGGACGATCGACGACCGGCCGGCCTGGCACCCGGAGCAACGCCTGACACTCGAGCAGGCCTTGATCGCCACGTGCGTCAACCCCGCCTGGCTCGCGGGGGACGAGAACCGGCGGGGCAAGCTCGTCCCGGGATTCCTCGCCGACCTCGTCGTCCTCGACCGCGACCCGTTCGAGCTCGAACCGGAGGAATTGCCGTCCGTCAGGGTGGTCGCGACGATGCTCGGCGGGCGCTGGGTCTTCAACCCGCCGCCTTGGGACTAATTACTAGACGTCCTCGTGAGCCCCTCGAACGTGCCGGGCCACGACGACGA
>JBASRJ010000179.1:0-6690 GCA_049273785.1 Gaiellaceae bacterium
GTATCGCGGTGTCCCGCAGCCGGTCGAGCCGGAGCGGCGGGAGGCGCGCGCCCCGGGGACGGCGCCCGCCGACGTCGGCGAAGCGGCGACGCCCCAGCCGGAACCGGGTGAGCGCTTCCCGCGCAACAAGTTCCTCGAAGGCGCGACGCTCGGAGTCGGCGGGGTGATCGGCGGGATCGTCACCATCCCGGTCATCGGCATGACGTTCGGGCCGGCGTTCGGCAAGCAGGGCAAGCACTACGTCGATCTCGGCTCGATCGACGATTTTCCCGTGGGCGAGTGGAAGATCGTGCACTTCTTCCTCGACCCGAATCAGGGTGAGGTGACCCGCCGAACCGCGTACATCCGGTACAACGGCCCGCTCAACGGAGCGCCGAGCTTCACCATCATCTCCAACCGCTGCGCGCACCTCGGGTGTCCCGTGCAGCCGAACGGCCCGAGCTTCCCCGACCAGACGAAGAGCATCGACACGGGCGGCGGCCAGCACGTCACGCTGATCAAGATGCTCCCCGCCGGTGGCTTCGGATGTCCGTGTCACGGCGGCCAGTACGACCAGGAGGGCAACCGCACCGCCGGTCCGCCCGTGCGCTCGCTCGACCGCTACGAGTATTCGATTCGCAACGGCCACTTGATCCTCGGCAAGACGTTCAGCGTCGCGAAGGTGAAGGGATCGGGCAAGGACGCGATCATCTACAGGTACCGCCTCGCCGGGCCCGGCCAGCACATCACGGGCTGGGAGCAGATCTTCTATCCACTTCAACCGCCGCAGTAATGACTGTCTCTGCGCGCACGAAGAAGTCGGCACGGCGCCAGCGGCTCGAAGCGGCGATCAACTATCCGATCGACTGGCTCGAAGAACGCTCCGGCCTCGTCGGCGGGCTTCGGTACTTCCTCTTCCGCAAGGTTCCGGGGGATTCGAACTGGTTCCACACGCTCGGCTCCGCAACGCTGACCGCATTCCTCGTGCAGGCGGTCACCGGCGTGATCCTCGCGATGTACTACAAGCCGGAGCCGAAGACCGCGTACGCCTCGATCCAGCACATCACGAACGACGTGACGCTCGGCTGGCTCGTGCGCGGCATGCACAAGTGGGGGGCGAGTGTCTTCATCATCCTGCTCTTCTTCCACATGGCCCGCGTGTTCCTGTTCGGCGCCTACAAGTACCCCCGCGAGCTGAACTGGATCGTCGGCGTGCTCCTGCTCGTGATGGGGATGGCCGAGGGCTTCACCGGCTATCTGCTGCCGTGGGATCAGACGTCCTACTGGGCGACGGTCGTGGGGATCAACTTGAACGGCACGGTGCCGTTCCTCGGGCCCTTCATCGCGCAGTTCCTGCGCGGCGGCGCCGAGATCGGGCCGGACACGCTGGCCCGCTTCTACTCGATCCACATGCTGCTGATCCCCGGCGCGATCTTTGCGCTGATCGGGCTGCACCTGTACCTGGTCGTGCGCCTGGGCGTCTCGTCGCCGCCGTGGTCGAAGGAAGCGGCGGGCGCCGACTGGGTCGACGAGCAGGTGACGACGAACGGGCGCAGCGGCTTGACCCAGCCGGCCGCGCGCAGCAGCTGGAAACGCAACGGCGGTGACGTGGAATGAGCGCGATCGACGAACGTCGCGCACAGTTCAAGAAGTACAAGCAGGACGTCAAGGAGCGCGGAAAGCCGTTCTACCCGTACGCGATGTTCCACGACACGGTGATGAGCCTCGTCGTCGTCGGCGTGATCGTCGGACTGGCGTCCGTCTGGTTCTACACGTCGGGCGCGGATCCCACCACCTGCGGCGGCAAGGACTCGTGTCTGCTCGGACCTCGCTATTCCGAGCCCGCCGACCCGGGGACGACGAACTTCGTCCCGAGACCGGACTGGTACTTCTACTTCCTCTTCTACCTGCTGCGGATCTTCAAGTGGCCCGACTCGGTCATCCTCGGCACCGTCGGGATCCCGACCATCCTGCTGATCATCGCGTTCGCGCTGCCGTTCCTCGACGTTCGGAGCGAGCGGCGGCTGTCACGGCGGCCGGTCGCCGTGGTTGCGGCGATCCTCGTCGTCATCTCGATGGGCGAGCTCACGTACAAGGGCGCCGTCGCGAAGGAGGCGCTCGCGAGCGAGGTGGTCGCCGCGGTGCCGCAGTGGGCACAGCGTGAGGGTTTCGCGAACGATCCCAAGGCGGTCGCGGGCGCGAAGGTCTTCGCAGAAGGCGGCTGTACGTCCTGTCACACGTATCTCGGGACCGGCGGCGGGAACCTCGGCGCGCCCGACCTCAGCGCGGAGGGGAGCAAGGGGAAGGGCGTCCAGGGGCTCGAGTCCTACGTCGCCGACCCGTCGAAGTTCGGAAACACTGTGATGCCCAAGTTCGGCGCGTTCGCGAGCATCCCGGCCAAGGACGCGCAGGGAAAGGACCTGGGCATCTCGCAGCTGCGGGCGCTCGCGGTCTTCCTCGACGCGTCCAAGGGTCCGAAGTAGCCTGACGGCGTGCGCATCTTCCTCGGCATAACGGGCGCCTCGGGCGCGCCGTATACGGCCCGCCTCGTCGAGGCTCTGACGGGTGCGGACGTCGAGGTCGGCATCTGCGCATCGGCAGCAGGCATCGAAGTGCTCGCCACCGAGCTGTACGAGAATCCGCGGCTGTCACGGGACGAGACGCTGACGCGGCTCCTCGAGCGCGCGCGCGGCGGCAACGTGACCGTCTACGAGCCGAACGACTGGAAGTCGCCGTACGCGAGCGGCTCCGCGAAGGTCGACGCGTACGTCATCTGTCCGTGCTCGATGGGCACGCTCGGGACGATCGCGTCCGGTGCAATGGACAACCTGATTCACCGCGCCGCGTCCGTGGCTCTGAAAGAGGAGCGGAGGCTCGTCCTGATGCCGCGCGAGACGCCGCTGTCGACCATCCACCTGCGCAACATGCTGACGCTGCGCGAGGCGGGCGCGACGATCCTCTTCCTCGCCCCCGGCTTCTACCACGGAGCCGAGACCGTGAGCGACCTCGTCGACTTCATCGTCGGCCGCGCTCTCGACCAGCTCGGCCTCGACGTCGAGCTCGTCAAACGCTGGGGCTCGGAATGAGCGTCCAGACGGGCAGGCTGTCGGCGTCGGGCGTCGAGACGATGTTCGACCGGATCGCCCCCGTCTACGACGCGATGAACCATGTCATGACCGCCGGGCTCGACCGGCGCTGGCGGCGGATCACGGCCGAGGCCGTGGTCCGTTCAGGTCACGAGGTCCTCGATGCCTGCTGCGGCACGGGCGATCTCGCGATCGCGTGCGCCCGTGCCGGCGGCCGTGTGACGGGCCTCGACTTCTCCGAGCGAATGCTCGAACGGGCGCGTGCCAAGGCTCCTGAGCTTCGGTGGGTTCGTGGCGACGTGCTCGAGCTGCCGTTCGACGGCGCGCGCTTCGATGCGGTGACGGTCGGGTTTGGCGTTCGCAACGTCGAGGATCTCGACCGCGCGCTTGCGGAGCTGCGGCGCGTGCTCCGCCCCGGGGGCCGAATCGCTATTCTCGAGATAACGCGCCCGCGGGGCCCACTGGCTCCGTTCTACCGGCTCTGGTTCGACGGAGCGGTGCCTCTGATCGGCAAGCTGGTCCCGGGTGGCTCTGCGTACACCTATCTGCCTGCGAGCGTTCGACGATTTCCCGGGCCAGGAGAACTGACGGAACTGATGCGCGCTGCTGGTTTCGGCGACGTTCGGTACCGGCTGTTCGCGGGCGGCATCGTCGCGCTGCACGCCGGAGTCGCGAGTTGAGCGCACACACTGCGATCCGCGATGCTCCCGGCCTCGACGCGTACCTAGAAGAGCTGGAGGAGCGGCTCGAGCAGACGGTGTCCTCGCATCGCGGCGTCGTCGCCGAGATCGCCGGCGAGGCGCTGGCGGCGGGCGGGAAGCGGCTGCGGCCGCTGCTCGTCTATCTCGCTTCCCCGGCCGGGCCGCCGCCGGTGGCCGCAGGTGTTGCAGTCGAGCTCGTGCACATGGCGACGCTTACGCACGACGACGTGATCGACAGCGCGCGCATCCGCCGCGGCCGCGCCTCGGCCTGGTCGAAGTACGGTCCCGACGCAGCGCGCGCCGCTGGGGATTACCTCTTCGCCTGTGCGTTCGACGAGCTCGCATCCACCGGCGACGCGCGCGCCGTCTCGATCCTCGCCGAGGCGACGCTCTGTCTCGCGCGCGGCGAGGCGATGCAGCGCGCCCAGCGTCACGATCCGGACACGACGGTCGACGCGTACCTCGAGCGCTGCGGGCTCAAGACGGGAAAGCTGTTCGAGGCGGCGTGCCTGCTCGGCGGCGGCTCCGGCGCGTTCGGGCTCGCGCTCGGAATCGCGTTCCAGATCACCGACGACATCCTCGACTGCTCGGGCGAGACGATCGAGACCGGCAAGATCGCGGGCACCGATCTGCGCGAGGGCACGCCCACCTTGCCGCTGCTGCTCGCCGCGCGCCGGGACGAGGACGTCCGTGCGGCGCTGGCCGGCGGTCCCGTCCTCGAAGGTGTGCTCCTCCGCATCGCGTCGACCGGCGCGATCGAGGAGAGCCGAGAGGTCGCGCTCGCATATGCGCGAAATGCCCGCGCGTGCCTGAACGGCGAGTTGCACCACGAGGAGCTCGAGTCCCTGACCCACGCGATCGTCGACCGGCAAAGATAGTGGCCCTCCCGGCGACATTCGGCGGCGCCCGCCCCGCGATCACGCGGCGCGCTGCCGCGTCCTCAGTCGCGCACGGGTCAGCAGACCCGAGCGCTCCCTGCGCCCTTGCATCGCTTGGTGCTCGCGACGCGGGCATCCACCAATGCCACCGGAAGGGCCACTAGTGGCTCTTCTCGAGCGCACCGATACGCTGGCGCCGATCCGCGAGAAGGTCGAGGCGGGCGAGCGGCTCGATCTCGAGGACGGCCTCGTGCTGATGGAGTCGGACGACATCCTTGCGCTGGGCGAGCTCGCCGATCTCGCGCGCCGGGTGCGCGGCGGCGGCGATGAGGTCTACTTCGTCCAGAACCTGTACTTGAACCAGACGAACGTCTGCCGCGTGAAGTGCAAGTTCTGCGCGTTCGCGGTCACCCAGAAGCAGTCCGATGCGTACACCTACACGGGCGAGGAGCTCGTGGAGGATGCCGTCCGTCAGCGCGGGCTGACCGGCTTCACCGAGATCCACATGGTCGGCGGGGAGAGCCCGCACGTCGACTTCGACTACTACGTCGAGATCGTGCGCCGGCTGCACGAGGCGATGCCAGACGTCCACCTGAAGCTGTTCACAGCGAGCGAGATCCACCACATAACGACGCTCTCCGGGCTCACGCACGAGGAGGTTCTGCGGGAGCTACGCGATGCGGGCCTCGGCTCGCTGCCCGGCGGCGGCGCGGAGGTGTTCGCCGACCGTGTGCGCCGGCTCGTCGCGCCCGGCAAGGAGCACCCGGACTTCTGGTTCCACGTCCACGACACCGCGCATCGGCTCGGGATTCCGACGCACTGCACGATGCTGTACGGACACGTCGAGACCTACGAGGAACGCGTTGACCACCTGCTGCGCCTGCGCGAGCAGCAGGACCGGACGGGCGGCTTCCTCGCGTTCATCCCGCTCGCGTTTCATCCGGAGCACACCGTGTTCGAGCGCCGGGGGTGGCGGCATACGACCGGCTCCGACGACCTGAAGCTGATCGCCGTCTCCCGACTGATGCTCGACAACATCCCGAACATCAAGGCGTACTGGATCATGATGGGCCTGCCGCTCGCGCAGGTCGCACTCCACTTCGGCGCCAACGACGTGCAGGGGACGGTCGTGCGGGAGGAGATCTTCCACGCCGCGGGCGCGCGGACGGAGACGGAGCAGAAGATTCCAGAGCTCGTCCGCGTCATTCATGAAGCTGGGCGCGTACCGGTGCAGCGCGACACGCTCTACAACGAGCTGCGGAGGTGGGCGTGACGCTCACCCAGACGATCCCCGCTCTTCCTGTGCGCGATGCCTCACGAGCCGTCGACTTCTACCGTGAGCGGCTCGGATTCGCTGTTCTCCACCAGGATCCGGGCTTCGCCGTGCTCGGCCGCGACGACGCGGTGCTGCACTTGTGGGAGGCCTCCGACGAGAGCTGGCGCAGCCGGAAGTCGGCCGATCGCCCCGTGCAATCGGGGGCAGAGTCGTTCATCGCCGGCACAGCGAGCTGCCGAATAGCGGCGGACGACGTCGACGGCCTGTACGACGAATATCGGCGGGCGGAGGTTCTGCATCAGGTGTCCCGAGATGGCGTCACCGAGACCGACTTCGGCACGCGCGAGTTTGCGACGCTCGACCTCGACGGCAACCTGCTGACTTTCTTCCGGTGGAACGACGCGTGATCCGGCTCGGCCGCATCGCCTACGTCAATATGGCGCCTGTCTTCTTCCGCGTCGACGCCGACGTCGAGGAGATCCAGGGCGTGCCGACCGAGCTCAACCGCCGTCTGATTGCCGGCGAGCTCGACACGGCGCCGATCTCGTCGATCGAGTACGCGCGTCACGCTGACCGGCTGCGACTGTTGCCCCGTCTCTGCGTAGCTTCCGAAGGGGCTGTGGACTCGATTCAGCTCGTGTCCAGGAAACCGCTCGAGCAGGTTCGCGCCGTCGCCGTGACGCCCGAGTCCGCCACGTCGGTCGTCCTGACGAAGGTGCTCTTGCCGGAGGCCGAGCACGTGCCCCTCGGGGTGGACGCCGACGCGACGC